>CAYGRM010000226.1:0-10970 GCA_964352225.1 uncultured Saprospiraceae bacterium
GGATGGAAACACAGTATCTTATATGGTTCAAATTTATTTTTATGAGAAAGCCCTTATGTTTGAACAAAAGAAGAAATAATTGAAGGGTTTTTATCAATATCAAATATCACTCGGTTTGACTATAATCTATGTGACAAGGAAAAAAAATGAACACCACAAGCAACAAAAACACGTTTAAAATTTTCCAACAGCTTTAGAGACTGTTTTGAATTATTATGCCACCAAATCCAGTCGGTTTGGCTTGCCTAACTTTTTTATGCGTCTTTTTTCACCACATTTCGTTTTTTTCTCGGGCAATAACTAAGGCTATTCCCCTCCAAAAAAGCCTCATTTGGCAAAAAAATACACTATAAAAAATTTTAGCACACATTTCAAAACAGCCTCTAAGTTTCTAAAATTGATACTGCGTCAAAGCCTCCCAAAATCTTGGAGTATACTCTTCCTTTTTCATATTATAAGAAAACTGCAAATTCAATTTCTCTTTTAACTTAACTCCCACAAAACCAATCCAAACTGGATCATATTGTACACGGTAAGTTGTACCAATTGTATACTTTTTTCGGAAAGTCAGATAAGAAGAAAAGTCATGTTGATTTTTATTACTTTCTATTCCAAAATAATAAGGTTCATAATAATTATAATATTCATCTAGCACATCAAAACTATTAAACCTTAATAAGAAGGCTAAACTCCAATCCCAACTTTTAGCTAATTTAAAAGTATTTGCCGCCGAAACATTCACCGTCCTTTCAGTATTCACTTTATTCACAAAACTTTCCGTTTGTTCATTAAATCTAGCGTACTTTTTAGGAACTAAATTCTGCACACTCACTCCCAATCTTAATTCCTTGTGCTGAAATGCCATTCCCAAATCCAACGATGGAAAGTTATACCACTTATTCCATTCGAGCGGAATAACCGAGTAATTATCAACCTTAATATTTATCTGAGAAAATTGCAGACCTATCCTTAATTGAGAATTTTCCTTCCAACGAAATCCGTAATTATATGCCAATCCGTAGCGATGCATTTTTCCAAAACTTTTTAGACTATATTCATATTGAACTCCGATCGCACTATTAATACTAGAAATCGGTTGTTCG
The DNA here is from genome assembly GCA_964352225.1 of uncultured Saprospiraceae bacterium. GTDB lineage: Bacteria > Bacteroidota > Bacteroidia > Chitinophagales > Saprospiraceae > CAJQQY01. The sequence goes on from CAYGRM010000226.1 coordinate 1,104, forward strand.
AATGACAGGCTAGCGGTATAATTAAATTGTCGGTTCAAATCAAAATTTAACTGTCTTTTATCTTCAATTCCTGCCATGGCAGGATTAAAAACATATGGATTGAAAAAATGATAATTAGAAATAGAATTTATATCTAACACATTTACCACAGGTCCAAAGAAGTCCAAAGCAAGCAATCGATCAGCACTATTTGGTAAGAAAGTTTGGGCTTTAATGCTTATAGAATAGCCGAGGCAGCAAAAGAGAATCAGGAGAAAATATTTTTTCATAACAATATTATTTTTTCTTTGAGAAACTGATTTAGAGCATTATTAAAATTAGATGCTATCTACTAAGACTTACTTTAAAAAAGAATGGTTTGGTTGTCAATCCACAAAACGGATAAAAAGTAAAAATTAAATTTTCCTTCTCTAAAAATACTCCATAATCTCAGTCTTTAAATAATAAAATATTGAAAACAATTAAATACTTTTAATGGGGTTTTTGGAAATAAAGAAACCTACCCATTAACAATTAATCAGCATCCAAAAACCTCTGAGACAAGACATTTCTAATCTTAAAAACAAACAAAGTTATTTACGTTTTCACTAAGCAAATAAAAGAATGGAACAATATAATTTACAACTAATTGAATCCGCAGTATCAATAATTACTTTCATTATAATATCAAAAGTTCTTCAAAGATTAATTGACAGAGCTGGGATAAAATTTTCCTACCACAAAACCAGAATTAAAATAGTAAAGAAGATTATTTCCTTTGTTATGTTCATAACCCTAATAGGAGTCTTATTATTAATTTGGGCCATTGCTCCTTCTCAATTAGCAGGATATCTAGTTTCCTTATTTACAGTTATAGGAGTTGCCTTTTTAGCGCAATGGTCAGTATTATCGAACATTACCTCTACTTTGATAATTTTCTTTAATCACCAGGTAAATATTGGAGACACGATAGTAATATTAGATAAAGACTACCAAATCGAAGGAAAAGTCAGCGATATTGGAATTTTTTTTATTATTATCAAAGTTAATAGTCATGAATACGTTTCTTTGCCTAGCAATGTATTTATGCAAAAAATGGTTAAAAAAGTTAAAAGCTAAAAGAGTAAATTATGATGATGATCAGATACAATCATTTGCTCCATCTTAGGCCTACATTGGCTATTACTTTTATTTCATAAGCATAAAAATTACTTTATGATAGTTTCCATATTTTTGATTTTGATTGGTTTCCTCTTTTTGATTAAAGGTGCAGATTGGATGGTCAATGGGGCTTCAGCACTTGCAAAAAAAAATAATATTTCAGATTTAGCCATCGGACTAACCATTGTGGCTTTTGGTACATCAGCCCCGGAACTCGTGGTTAACATGATAGCTTCACTTGAAAATCATTCCGATATTATTCTTGGAAACATAATTGGAAGTAACAATTTCAATCTATTTGTTATACTTGGCATTGTCGGACTCATTTTTCCAATCGCTGTTCAATCAACTACGGTATGGAAAGAGATTCCAATTTCTTTTCTCGCTATTCTCCTATTATTTATTCTTGCTAATGATACTGTTGTTCAAAAAGTTAATGTAATATCAAGATTAGATGGATTCATCTTGTTTACAATTTTTCTGCTTTTCCTTGCATATATTTATAGACAAATGAAAAGGGAAACACCTAAGACTGAAATATCCACCGAGCAATTATCTAATTCTAAAATTTGGGGTTTCATTATTTTAGGTTTACTAGGGTTGGTCATTGGTGGGAAGTTAGTGGTGGACAATGCCATAGAAATTGCAACAAGTTTTGGGATTAGCGAAAAAGTTATTGGCTTGACGATAATTGCAGCAGGCACATCATTACCCGAGCTAATAACTTCAATCGTAGCAGCCTTTAAAAAAAATAGTGATATAGCTATTGGAAACATAATCGGTTCAAATATTTTTAACATCCTCCTAATTCTATCGTTGAGCGCATTCATCAACCCAATCGACTACAACAATTCCTTTAATACAGAAATTTATTTTCTCGCAGGCGGTACAATCTTTTTATTTATTGCAATGTTCACCGGTAAAAAGAAACAATTGGACAGATGGGAAGCAGGTATTTTGTTGATTGCTTTTATTCTTTTTACAAAATATATGTTGGGAAATGAAATTTAGAAAAAAGCAGAGCGAGAATGTATCCCAAATGGAAGTGCAAGACCTCAGCGAGCTGTCCAATTATCTAACTAAAAAATGCCTTATGCCAAAAATATTTTTTATCCTAATTCTTATCTCCGTTCCATTTTCAGGATTCACCCAAACGAAATTTGAAAAGGAAACTTGTATGAAAAAAAAAGATGTACCTACCAAAGCATTAGTTTACGTTGATTCACTAAAATTCAATAAAAAAGTAAGATGGTATAAAGAAACTGGAATTAATACAACTTCTATCGAAGCTAAAACCAAATATAAAGGAAAGAAATATAGCATTGAGTTCAGTCCAGATGGCAATCTTGAAGATATCGAAATTAAAATAAAGTGGGCAGAAATTCCCCAAAACACACAAACCAAAATCACAGAATTCCTTAATTCAAGATACAAGAAATACAAAATTGACAAGATACAAATACAGTATGTAGGAAATTCCAAAACAATATTTCACCATCTACGAAAAGGAGATACTCTCGAAGATGCTAAGATAAATTATGAGTTTGTCATCAACTCTAAGGTAAATAGAACCTATAAAAAGTTTGAATATTTATTCTCAGAATATGGCGAATTTCTAAGTTATGCTGAAATTGTTCTCAAGAATACCAATAATATCGAGTATTAAGATGAGGCTATTCTTACTTTCCACATTGTTAATTTTATCATCACATTTAGGTAGTGCTCAGAGTAGCTACCAAATAGGGCTTTTGCCATCCATAAATATTAACAAAAAACTCCCTAACGATTTCAGTCTGAATTTTAAAACAGAATCCAGACAAGAATTGAAAAGTGGTTTTTTTAATAAGCCAAATGATTTTAACTACAAATATGAGTTGACTGATTTCTCCATTATCACCGCCAAAAAAATTGCCATAAATAAATCTATAACCATTGGCTACTTGTTGAGAATAAGAGAAAATAATGTAATCAATAGAAGTATCCAACAATTTATCACTACCAAAAATTATTCAGGTTTTAAAATAGCCCATCGAATCTCTACTGACCAGACATTTGAGAAAGGGGAAGAAACGGAATTTAGGATTAGGTATAGATTCTCTTCAGAAATTGCTTTGAATGGTCTGTCCGTTGACCCGAAGGAATTTTATCTTAAATTCAATAATGAGTATTTAAATTCATGGCAAGGAGGAGATTATGATTTTGAAATAAGAATAGTTCCTTTCGTAGGGTATGTTTTTTCTAGTTCTAAAAAGTTAGAATTAGGGTTAGATTATCGAATGGATTCTTTTATCAAGGATAGTTCGAGGAATCGATTTTGGATTGGCGTTAATTGGTTTCAGTCAATCTGAAAATAAGTAACAAAATATTAACCTCAAAAAAGGCTTTCTCATAAAAATATCATGTAAGGTTTAATGTGTCTTTTTTTTAACCATAAAAGACATTTAAGAACATATAAGCCTCCATTATGGGAATCTTATATGGTTCAAGTTTATTTTTATGAGAAAGCCCTTTAACCTCAAATAAAACTTGGAAAGTTAACGAAGAATGATTTAAGTTGACTCTTGCAATGTGATAAAGCAAAGAAATCTTAAAAAAATATTATCCTCAGACAACCATTTTGCCAATCATGACATATTAGTAATAAATAAAACAATATATGTCATGCTAAAAAACCTACTACTTTTATTCTTAATTATTCCTTCTGTCTTATTTGGGCAGACTTCTTACAATGCCCCGACCACAGGCTTACTTTCTATTGCTGATTGCGACGGTGTGCTTTATGACGCCGGTGGTCCCAATGGAGAATATACCAATGATAATAATGCTATCATTAATATTCAAGGTACCTCTGGCGATTATTTAGAATTAACATTTACGGAATTCGATGTCGAAAATAATTTTGATAATCTATTCATTATTGAAGGCGATAATGTTAATGGAGAATTGTTATATATCTTTTCAGGAAACGAACTTCCGAATAATGGACAACCTATTGAAATTTCAGGAACAGAAGTTACCATTCTTTTTCAAAGTGATTTTATAATTACAGGAAATGGGTTTGCGATGGAATTTTCATGTAAAAATGTAACAGATCCTCCTACTGCCAATGTCGCATTTCCTAGTTTTTCTTGCACAGGATCGGTAATTTTTTCAGACCAATCGACAGGCATTCCAAATAATTGGACTTGGGATTTTGGAGATGGAAATACCTCTACTGACCAAAATCCTTCTCATAGTTATAGCACACCGGGTACTTATACTGTATCCTTGATAGCTTGTAATAATAATGGTTGTGATACCATAGTTGCAACTGATGCAATTACTTATGATCCGAATAATTTCGTTTGTAACAATGGGTTCAATATGCCCGCCTTTAGTTCGGATACTTCTCAAGCTTGTAATGGAGTGCTTTTTGATTCGGGAGGTCCTTCTGGAAATTACAGTTCTAATAGCCATGGGCAATTTTATATAAATCCTCCAGGATCTGATAACATCTCCGTTACATTTTCGGAATTTGATTTAGGAGACATGGGAGAACATACGGATATGCTGTATGTATATGATGCCGAAAACTTTAATTTATTAGGATCTTATTTTGGAAATACCTTACCAAATGGAGGGCAGATAATTACGTATAATGCCTCTTCCATAGTAGTCGTTTTTTCCTCTAATTCTCAAAATAATTTTGCCGGATTTACTATGTTTTGGGATGCCATTGGTTCACCTGATTTACCTGTTGCAGGATTTAATTCAGATAACAATAATACACCTTTAGGTATACCTGTTTCTTTTACCGACCAAAGCTTAAACAATCCTGGAATTTGGGAATGGAATTTTGGCGACGGCAATTCTTCCTCTGAGCAAAATCCAACACATATTTATTCAACTCCTGGAACTTATGAAGTTTCTTTAATTGCAACAAATTGTAATGGATCAGATACCACAGGAAACTTTTTTATAACGGTACAAGAAGCTGGCGCCATCACCATTAATCCTGACAGTATTAATGTGACTTTAGCTGCAGGGACGATGACTACACAAACTGTTACAATTTGCAATAATGGAACAGGTGATTTAGTGGTTGATTTGAGTAGCTTGGGGCAAGGCCAAGGAGGAGCATTTTTATTTGGTTTTACTACTAATGAAAATGGTGCAGATTTTAGTTGGGAAGTGATGGATATGGATTTTAACGTCATCCAACAAAGTCAACAAACTTATGCGCCTAACCAAACTTATACAGAGGCGGTCTATGGAATAGGTAATCAATTTACTGAATTTCTTTTAGGCTTGTATTCTCCTGATGGTGTTCAGGCTTTACAAGAATTCATCTGGTATGATTCATTTACTGGAGAAATTATTTTTCAAAGTATTCTCGGAACTGGGCCTAATTCATTGTATATCATACCAGCACCAATTGTTCCTTCTGACCCAAATGCACCAGGAATAGTTGATTGGTTAGATATAGAAAATACTCCTACCACTATTGCACCTAATACGTGTACTGATTATGAAGTAACCTTAGACGCAACTAACTTAAACGGTGGAATTTACGAAGGTGAAATCAATATCGTTTCCAATGATCCTAATCAGTCGAATAATACCATTCCTGTAACGCTAAACGTTGTTGGAACGCCAGCGATTACAATAAATCCGACTACCCTTGATTTTGGAGACGTTCAAGTAGGTGGAACTAACACCCTAACTTTTACTATCGAAAATACAGGAACTGATGATTTGACGCTAAGTGGTCTGACCAGTAATGTAACTCAGTTTATCATTAATCATGCTGATAACTTAGAGCTTTCACCTGGGACATCAAAAACCATCGAAGTAAACTTCACACCAACTACAGCTAGTAATTATGCCTCCATCATGACGATTGTTAATAATGCTGGAGATGATATTATTCTTACTTTCTTAGGAAATGGGATTCCCTCTCCAATTTTAACTATTGATCCTACTTCTTTTACTTTAGAACTAATCGAAGGGCAAGATTCTACTTTAATAGTTAATCTTGGAAATGTGGGAGAAGCTGACTTAAACTATACCGCAACTTCCTCAACCGACGGAACAGGTTTTGATTTTACTTTCACTACTGACAATTGGCCAAGTGAGTTCTCTTGGACGATCACAGATTCACAGGGAAATGCAGTTGCTAGTTCAGATGGAAGTATTTATAATATTTTTACTACCTACACGGAGGAAATTACAGGATTAATTCCTACGGAATCTTATACCCTATTTTTATTGGACTCTTTTGGAGATGGTGCTTTATCAAGTTACAATATTTCTGATCGAGCAAGTGGTCAATTAGTATTTCAAGGAGCTTTTCCTCAAGGATTTGACCAAACAGTAGATTTAGGAAGTCCAACGGAAGGAAACTCAATTGTCTCACCAAATCAAGGAACACTTGCTATTGGTGGAACTCAAGCTTTGGATATTGAAATAAGTTCGGTTGGTTTGTCAACTGGCACTTATAACTATACAATTACGGTGGCTACCAATGACCCTGTGCAACCTTTGGTTGATGTAAATATCACTTTATTTGTCATTGCTCCAGTTGCAACTGATTTCTCAGCACTTGAATTTATTTGTGGAAATCTACCTGCTCAATTTACCGACCAAACGACCAACGTTCCTACTTCATGGGCATGGGATTTTGGTGATGGAAATACTTCTACTGAACAAAACCCAACTCATATTTATGCTGCATCAGGCACTTATACTGTTTCGCTGATTGCATGCAATAGTTTAGGTTGTGATACTTTGGTAAAAACCAATTATGTAACAGTTGATACTGATTGTTATACACAAAATATTCCACCTAATCATGGCACAGAAACGATTACTGTTTGTGAAGGAAATGTTTATGATTCAGGTGGGCCATCAGCCAATTATTTAGAAGGCTCCTTTGGTACACTTGTCATTGCTCCACTAGGTGCAGAAACGGTAACCATTAATTTCTCTGAATTTAATTTTGCGGAACATGATTTCCTTTATGTTTATGATGGTGACCAATTTACAGGTACGATCCTCGGAACTTTTACAGGAAATCAACTTGCCGGACAAACGCTCATCGCTACTTCTGGGGTACTTACTTTACTAGAAGTGACTGATCACTTTAACAACCAAAGTGGGTTCGCAGCATCTTTTACTTGTAGTAGTGATCCAATTGCACCTATTGCCAATTTCAGTTTCTCTGGAGACTCTATCTTATGTAATAATGAGCCGATCATTTTTAATGATCTAAGTGCAGGCAATGTCGATCAATGGTTTTGGGACTTTGGAGATGGAAGCATTTCAAACCAAGAAAACCCTTTACATATTTATACGATCTCTGGTACCTACGATGTGTCTTTGACGGTGTGTAACGCTGCAGGGTGTGATACCGAAATTCAACCGATTCAAATAACCGTTGATCCTAGTTGTATCATTGATCAAATTCCAGTTGGAACATTCGGTTCTTCGCCAGCGGTGATCAGTTCATGTGGTGGTACACTTTATGATTCAGGTGGAGCTAACGGAAACTACGTCGATAACAACTATGGAATAGTTACTATTTTTCAATCTAACATTGGAATTACCTTTACAGCATTCGATTATGACTTAAACGATTACGTAGCCGTGTATGATGGATTAGATCTTAACGCACCATTAATTGGATTTTATACCGGTACGGATTTACCTGAAGGTGGAAATACTATTTTTGCAACGGGTCAAGGAATTACAATAGTGGAGTATACCGACTTTCAATCTAATGCAAGTGGATTTGTTTTAGACTACGCATGTTCTGGTATTGGTTTAAATTCAAATACCAATAATAATATTATGGTAATGAATGACAAAATTTGTGATGGTGTACGAGAGTTTACAACGCCAGATACGATGTTAGTAGATACTTGGAATTGGAACTTTGGAGACAACACAACTTCCAATGAAGCTTCCCCGATTCACGAATTTCCACATAATGGAATTTTCGAAGTGAGCTTAGAAGCTTGTTACCAAGGCAATTGTAATGTGTACACCATTCAAGTTCATAGCAATAAATTAACTCCTGCGATCATGGCTCCTGACGAAGCAATGGTTGGAGAAGAAGTTCAGTTTGAAGGAATGACTGCCGAAGCGACGCATTGGAATTGGGACTTTAGCAATGGTGACTTTTCAGATCATAATACACCAACGACAGTATTTACCGAAGAAGGTTATTTCGATGTACACGTACATTTAATCAATATGAATGTACATGAAACTTGTGATGCCAATCATACACATACGATTTTAATTCGACCTGATAACTCGACAAGTACTGAGGATTTGGATGAAGAAAAAATTCGGGTGTATCCCAACCCTGCGAATGAATTTATCCAAATAGATTTTGATCAAGTTCCAACTACTGACTTTGAAGTTCGCATGTTTAGTTTGAATGGTCAATTGGTAAAATCAGTCATCAATCAAAATCAAATTGATCTGACAAATTTGGTGAGTGGTTCGTATTATTTACAAGTGATTCAAGACGGCTCAACTCCAAAACAATTTAAAGTTATGATTCAGCGATAAGGAGTTTTCATTTTATAAAACTTAATTTAGTACTTAACCTCCTGAACTTTCTTATTAAAAGTTCAGGAGGTTTTTTCGTTAATCCTATGATTAATTTTTACATTGTAATCTGGGAAGGTTGATTTCGATAAAAATGATTCCCTACAATTTATACTTTACCGGTTTTATAATTCTACAAAAGTAAAATACAACCCAAAAAAATATAAAAAAAACTAGATGGTAATCTAGTAAGAAGTCAGCTGAATACTAAGTTTACCATGACCTAGACAATCTTTACTATTTTACGGTGCTTTAAAATTTCAGTACTATGAATTCAAGATTACCAACCATCAACCTCCTCTCCTATTTCAGTTTAGTTATCCTAAATTTTCTATCTGTTCGGATTCCTTTTTTTGGAAAAACGCCTGGCGATGTTTCTGATCTTTTTCCGAATTTACTTACTCCTGCAGATTTTGCATTTAAGATCTGGTGGTTCATATATCTCTTGCTTGGCGTTTTCGCTTTTTATCAAATAAAACCTAAACCTCAAGAGGATGGAAAAATACCATTAGAAGTTTCTGCCATTGGATTTCTATTTTTAATTTCATGCATTTTTAATTTTGCTTGGTTATTGACTTGGCAATCGATGCATATCACTTGGGCTTTCATTTCAATTTTTAGTCTTTGGATTTTATTGATTGTCATCAATTATCGCCTGACCATTTTAGGAAAAGCTCATTCCGCGTATAGGGTTCCTTTCAGCGCTTATTTGGCTTGGGTCTGTGTGGCAGCTTTAGCCAACTTGAATGTATTATTGATGAATCTTGATTTTGGATTTTTTGGTTTAACCGATGAAAATTGGACAGCACTTCTGATTGTGATCGGAATTTTGGGAACCTTCCTTGTGCTCTATCTAAATCAGGATCTCACTTTTACCTTGGTTTTAATTTGGGCATTTTATGGAATATACGTGAGAAACGACCAACTCTCTAATGGGGAAAACATAGTAGTTTCTATGTCTTTGATTGGAATCGCTACTTTATTTATTGTCGGAGCTTGGGTTGGATGGATAAAATGGAACTTCAAAAAGTTCGCTTAATTCTTTTGTAAAATCAATCAACAAATGGTTCTAGATAAATTCATTTGGTCATTTATAAAAAGTTATTGAGTTATTGATTATTAAGTTATTTC
>CAYGRM010000227.1:0-10922 GCA_964352225.1 uncultured Saprospiraceae bacterium
AAACGTCTAAAACTAATCGATTTTCCTCCATTAATCAATTGCTGAATCGTCCCTTTCAAACTACAATGGTTACGACCTATAGCCTTGTATTTGCGATCATTCCTTTTGATAAAAATGCCTTGGCTGCGAACATTGAAGCAAGTCATCCGATGCTTCGAATGTTTGAATTACAACAAGACATTTCCCGACAAGCTATTGCCTTAAATGAACTGAATGAAAAACCTTCTTTCGGAGTAGGCTTGGATTATATCATGGTCAATAAAAGGAGCGACGCTAGTCCTTCAAAAAATGGAAGAGATATTATTCAATTAAGAGGCTCTGTAAAAATTCCTCTTTTTAAAAAAAAGTACGAAGCCAAGGAGAGGGAAGAGCAATTCAAAATAGCTGCTTTGACGGATAAGAAAGCAGAGGTGTTAAGTCGCTTTATGGCCGCTATCGAGAAAGCTTATGCTGATTATGAAATGGCTCAACTGAAAATTAATTTGTACGAAAGGCAAATAGAAATCACCCAAGCAGCCATCAATATTTTGGAAACCAACTACAGCGCAAAGGGAAATAATTTTGACGAATTACTACGATTGGAAAAAGAACTGATTGATTATGATTTAAAAATACTGAAAGCAATCGTTCAAAGCCACTTTGCAAAAAGTAGCATCGAACGATTTATTATTCAATAAATCAATTTGGAAGATGAGCAAATATCGAAGTAAAAAGAAGAAAAAGAAAGTCCTAAATTCTGCAAAAGATAGACGAGCAGAACGAGTGGTCTATGGCATACTTGCCACCATTTTTCTGATAGCAATACTTGTCAGTTACAGGTTGTCAAAAGGAAATGGAGTAATCAAGGTTGAGAGAAACAGTACTATTAATAAAACTGAAAAAGAAAATTAATTATGAAATCCAATATAAAAATAATCATCACAGCAGTCATTGCGATTGCTATCGGTCTAGGAGCAGGGTATTTGATTTTTGGAAATAAAACCAACGCCGTAGTTCCTACTGAAAATCATCAGCAACATGGAGGCGAAGCAAAACTTACTTCCGCTGAAGAAGAAATTTGGACCTGCTCTATGCATCCTCAAATTCGCCAAAACGAACCGGGGGATTGTCCAATCTGCGGAATGGATTTGATTCCTTTGGAAGCTAATTCATCCAACGACCCTTTAGTTTTAGAGATGACTAACGAGGCGGTAAAATTGGCGAATATCCAAACCACAATCATCGGAGATGAAGTGGAGCATGCTGGAAAAATGATTCCGTTATCTGGAAAAGTACAAATGGATGAACGATTGGCTTCTAGTCAAGTGGCTCACGTGCCCGGTCGAATTGAAAAACTATTTGTCACTTTCACAGGCGAGCAAGTCAACAAAGGGCAAAAGATTGCGACCATTTATTCTCCAGATTTAATTACTGCTCAAAGAGAATTGATAGAATCTTTGAAGTTAGTTGCTTTGAATCCAGGACTGGTAGAAGCTGCTCGAAATAAATTGAGATACTGGAAAATCGGAAATGCTACCATCGAGGCAATTGAAAAAAGTGGAACAGTTCAAGAGACTTTTACAGTCTTTGCTGACGAGGCAGGAATTGTAACGAATAGGAGAGTAGCTGTCGGAGATTATATCAAACAAGGCGAACCCCTTTTTGATTTGATGAATCTACGAAAAGTATGGGTGCTTTTTGATGCTTATGAAGAAGACTTAGCTTCTATAAAAGTGGGCAATACTATTGAGTTCACAACTCCTTCGGTTCCAAATAAAACTTTCAAAACTCGGGTAACTTTTATAGACCCGATTATCAATCCAAAAACACGGGTTACTTCTATTCGAACTGAAATCAATAATCGAGGAGGAATACTAAAACCAGAAATGTTTGTACAAGGTAAATTACAAAAAAAGGCTTCTCACAAATCTCAGTTGAGTGTTCCAAAATCAGCGGTGCTTTGGACAGGAACTCGGTCAGTTGTTTATGTCAAAGTTCCTGATATGACTATCCCTTCTTTTAAATTTAAAGAGATAGAAATAGGCGAATCATTGGGGAAAAACTATCAAGTGTTAAGTGGTTTAGAATCGGGTGAAGAAGTAGTCACTTATGGAAGTTTCACTATTGATGCCGCTGCCCAACTCAATAATCAAGCAAGTATGATGAATAGGGATGTGATGGAAAAAGGTGCAGACCATGCTATGCATTTACCTGACTATACAGAATCTACTCCAATGGAATTTAAGCAACAATTGGTCATGGTTTCGGATGCCTATCTTTTATTAAAAGATGCTTTTGTGGCAACTGATAATGAACTAGCGGTATCAACCGCTCAAGAAGTTATGGAAGCATTATCAAAGGTAGATATGTCATTGGTAAAAGGTGATGCTCATCTTTATTGGATGGAGCAACTCCAATCACTCCAAGCACACAGTAAAAAAATCACAGAGTTGACAGATGTGGAAGAGCAACGCAAGCAATTTGATTTTTTATCACAAGCTCTAATCAAGTCGATAAAAGTATTCGGTATTTCTGAAAATACCCTTTATGTGGAACATTGTCCCATGGCAAATAATAACGAAGGTGCTGATTGGATAAGTAAAGATGAAGCTATTCAAAATCCTTACTTCGGTGATAAAATGTTGACTTGTGGAGAAGTCAAAGCAACCATTGATAAAGACTTTAAAAATCCTGCAATGAAAAAAACATCTAACGCTAAACCGCAAGGACATAACCATTAAAACTTAAAAATCATGAAACAGCTAATTTTAATTTTGACTTTTGTAATTCCATTGTTAGGCAACAGTCAGAACCCACTTTTTATTCCAGATACTTTGTCAGGAGCATCCATTAATTTAAATCTTCAAAATGGACAAGTTGAATTTTACAATGGAATCACTACCAATACCATTGGCTACAATCAAAATATTTTGGGCCCTACTATTTTTTTGGAAAAAGGAAATGAGGTCAACTTTAATGTCACCAATAATATTTCGGAAACGACCACGGTTCATTGGCATGGACTTCATGTTTCTTCTGAAAATGATGGAGGTCCACATACTGTTATTGAAGCTGGTCAAGTTTGGTCTCCCTCATTTACCGTCATGGATAATGCAGCAACCTATTGGTATCATCCTCACTTGCATGAGCATACCGAAGAACAAGTAACTCAAGGTGCAGCAGGATTTATTATTGTCAGAGATGATGAGGAAGCGCAGTTGGAGTTGCCTCGAAAATATGGAGAAGATGATTTCCCCATCGTCATTCAATCAAGAGCTTTTGATGCCAACAAACAAATGATGACGAACACCGCAGCGGATAATGTCATTATGACTAATGGAACTTTGAATGCATTTCTTGATGCACCTGCACAAGTTATTCGGCTTCGATTGTTGAATGGTTCAACGGAACGGATTTATAATTTAGGCTTCCAAGGCAATTTAAGTTTTTCTCAAATTGCTACTGATGGAGGTTTATTAAATGCTCCTGTTGCTTTGACTCGACTTCGATTAGTACCTGGAGAAAGAGCAGAAATTTTATTGGACTTGTCTTCGATGCAAGGACAAACTTTTAACCTGATGAGTTTTGCATCAGAGCTGCCAAGTGGAAATTATGGAGCGACCAATCCTAGTGCAATGCCAATGGGAAGCATCGCAGGTTACAGCAGTAATGCTTTGAATGGAAATGATTTTAATATCCTTCAAGTAAATGTTGTTGCGCCAACACCTGATGCTATCAATTCCATTCCGACTGAATTGATTTCAAATTCTCCTTATATAGAATCCAATTCAGATGTCACTCGGAATTTACTTTTCCAACCTGCACAAATGGGACCCACAGGAATGTTAAATGGCCCTTTTGAAATTAATGGATTAGGTTACAATATGGAAGTTATCAATTACGAAATTCCACTCAATAATACTGAAGTGTGGGAGCTAACCAACCAAACTGCCATTGCACATCCTTTCCATATTCACGATGTACAGTTTTACATTTTGGACATCAATGGAAATCCTCCGCCAGCTAATATGCAAGGTAAAAAAGATGTAGTGCTAGTTCCCCCGATGTTTGGAACAGTTCGATTTATCACCAAGTTTGAAGACTTCGCCAATGAAGAAGTTCCCTACATGTACCATTGCCATATGTTGAGCCATGAGGACGAAGGAATGATGGGACAATTTATTGTCGTGGATAATTCGACTGCGGTTACTGAATTTGAAAAAGATGCTATTTCCATTTATCCAAATCCAGTTTCGAATATCATTACTATAAATGGTATGGAGCAAGCAACAGTTGAACTATACAATTCATCAGGTCAGCTTCTACAAATAAAAGAAACGATTGGAAATGTCGAGCAATTTGATTTGACAGAATATGCTGCGGGTATCTATTTTTTTAATGTCAAAACAGCCGAAGAGAGTCGTGCATACAAAGTAGTTAAGCATTAAGAGGTTTTATTGAAAAATGATTTCAGAATGAGTAAGAAAAATGATTTTATACCAGCATTAGGTTACGACCAATTGACCTCATTTTATGATAAAATGATTGATTGGACAATGCCCGAAAAAGAGTTTAGGGATAAGCTCATTCAGCATTTATCACCACAGCCAAATGAGCAAATCATGGAATTTGGTTTTGGTACAGGACAGAATATGATTTATGCAATTCGTGCTGAATTTAATGCTTCCTACCATGGATTGGATGTTGACCCGAAAGTAGAAGCTATAGCAAAGACGAAACTTCAAGAATTAAGATTTTTGAAAAATGTAAAACTGGAATTGTATGACGGAAATGTTTTTCCATATCCTAATGATTCTTTTGACAAAATTTTTAGCTGTTTAGTATTTCATCAATTAAAAACCGAGGTGAAAAAATCAGCTATGATGGAGATTTACAGAGTATTAAAACCAGGAGGCAAAATACTGATTTGTGATTGGGGAAAACCACATGATATTTTTGCAAGTCTAGGTTTTTATCTAGTTCAAATGCTGGATGGATTTGAAACAACTTCTGATAATAGAAAAGGATTTATACCTGAATTTTTACAAACTATCGGGTTTAAAGATGTACAACAAATTGATGTAGTGAATACTAAAATAGGAACGCTTAGATATACGATTGGAATTAAATAATTCAACTTTTAAATTTTCAAATTATGAAAAATGAAGTCCTCCTTATAATACTAGCAATCTTCCTTTTGATAGGCAATTCTATTTTCGCGCATGGTGATGAAGACCATAAAAAGAAAGACCAAGACACTACAACATTTGTTCCCGAAAAAATGCAGGAAGCAGAAACTTCCCATGACCATCATGAAATGGATAATCACTTAATGATAAAGGAAAGTAAAATAGTGGATGCTGCCATGAGTGATTTTTCCAACCTTCATCCATTGGTGGTTCATTTTCCAATTGTATTGTTATTGCTGGCGGTCTTTGCCCAAATCGCTTCCTTTTTTTTATGGAAAAAGCAACTCAACTGGGCAACACTTTTATTGTTGGCAGGTGGATTTTTGGGAGCGTATGTTGCTTCAACTTACGTTCATCCACATACGACTGATTTGACGGAAGCTGCCACCTTAGTGCTTGAAAAACATGACTTATTTGCTGACTATACAATTTGGTTGAGCGGAATTTGTTTGCTTTTAAAAACAGTCAGCCTGTTTTTATTGAAGGATAAATTATGGTTTGAAATCATCATTGCATTGCTACTGGTAGGAGCGGCATACAGCGTCAGTCAAGCAGGACATTACGGAGCAACGTTAGCTCATATTCATGGAGTAGGCGTGCAAGGAAAATTTATTGAATCACAAAATGACGGTCACGACCACAGTCATTAAAAATTAATAAACAAAACAATTACAAAATGAAGTATTTAATTTTTTCTATTCTTTTTCTGGGATTAGTTTCTAGTTGTGAAAACAAAACAACTTCAACGAGTGACAACTCCACTCCAATAAAAGAAACTAAAAAGAAACCACTTAGTCCACCTGAAACAGCGATGGCGATGGTTGGCGATGCTCATGTACATATTGATTATTCTTCACCAGGTGTTAGAGGGCGAACCATTTTTGGAGATCTGATTCCCTTCGGAAAATTATGGAGAGCAGGGGCTAATGATGCAACCTCGATAGAAACCAATAAGGATATAATCATCAACGGTCAAACATTGCCAACAGGAAAATATGGCTTCTTTGTTATTCCTAATCAAGAAAAATGGACATTAATTTTTAATACTCGATGGGATGCTCATGGTGCTGATAAATATAAAGAAAAAGAAGATGTCTTACGAATAGATGTGGTTGCAAATACTTTAAAATATACCCAAGAACATTTGAAGTACCAAGTAATAAAAAGTGATGATACTAATGGAATTATTTCTTTGGCTTGGGAAAAAACTAAAGTGGAAATTCCATTTCAAGTAAAGTAAAATTTTAGTTTTCAATTTTTCAAAAAAATAAAAAAATGAAGAATTGTTGTAAAACAGATAACAAGCCTTCCATGGCTCGTAAAATATATAACAACGTAATTACGGGGTTAGTGATACTCCTCATTTTAGGAGTATTGGGTTCAATTTTATTCAAATAACTTTTAAAATTTTTAACATGAAAAAGAACATTTTTTTAATCGTATTCGCATTAGTGAGTTTTGCCTTTTCAGCTAATGCTCAAAGCTGTTGTAGCTCAAAAGCAAAAGACAAAACAAGTTGCGCGAAGAAAACTGCTACTACTGAAAAGGCTGCTGTCAATGGAGAAGTAAAAGCCATGTTAGCCTCTAATGTAATTTCAACAGCTGACAAAACAGAAAAATTCACAGTTTATGGAAACTGCGGCATGTGTGAAAAGACTATCGAAAATTCCTTGAAAGATGTAAAGGGCGTAAGCGAAGCAGATTGGAATAGAGAGACTGATGAGATGACGGTAACCTTTGATACAGAAGTAATTACACTTGATGCCATCAAACAAAAAATCGCAGATGTTGGCTACGATAGTGATTCTCACCGAGCAAAAGAGGAAGTGTACAATAGCTTGCCAGGCTGTTGCCAGTATGACCGACCAGAAGAATAATTGGAATAATCATATGTTTTGGGCAGCAGATTTATCTGCTGTCCAAATCTTTTTATCATTTATCAAAAATTAAAATATGAAACAGTTGAAAATAATTTTCAGCCTTGCTTTTTTAACGCTGATTTCTTTTCAGATAGAAGCACAACATAATCATGGAAGTCACGACCATGGCACTCATACTAAAACTAAGAAAGCCGAACCAGTAGGTGGAGCTACAGATATTATTATGGTTTATGGTAATTGTGGAATGTGCAAAAAAAGGATTGAAGGTGCGCTCCATACAAAAGGAATTCATTCTGCTGATTGGGATGTGGAGACAAAAGTACTGACTGTAAAATATGATATGGAAGTTATCTCAAAGGATGACATTAAGAAGAGGATAGCTAAAGTAGGTCACGATACTGATAAATTTCTTGCTGACCAAAAAGTATATGATGAGCTTCCTGGCTGCTGCCAATATGAACGACCAAAAAATTAATAAGAATATATTCTTGTAAATATAATGTTATTAGGTGGCGAAATTATTTCGCCACCTAAATCTTATCATACAAATAAATAAAATGAAACATTATTTACTACTTCTAATATGTATTTTTTTAACCTACTCTTGTTCAAAGGATGAACCAAGTGTAGATACCGCATTGGACGATGAGTTGAGCCAAAAGCTATCTCAAGCTTCCAATGGTATTGGAGTAACTGCCTTTGTACTTCCAAGTGAAACCGATTTAACGAATATTCCACAAGACCCACTAAATTCATTGACAGTAGAAAAAGTTAGTTTGGGAAAAATGTTATTCCATGAAACAGGTATTGCTTTAGCGCCTATGCAAGAGTTTTCAGAAGGAACATATAGCTGTGCATCATGTCATTTTGCAGGAGCAGGATTTCAAGCAGGAAGATTTCAAGGAATTGGAGATGGAGGAATTGGTTTCGGGATTAATGGAGAAGGACGAACCAAAGGAGCATTATATGAAGGTTCGCAATTGGACGTTCAACCCATCCGCTCTCCAACTGTAATGAATGGAGCCTATCAAAAAAATATGCTTTGGAATGGACAGTTTGGGGCAACAGGACTTAATGGAGGAACGGAAGCTAGTTGGACAGCAGGCACACGAAAGGTTAGGAATTTTTTAGGTTTTGAAGGGCTAGAGACTCAAGCAATTGCTGGGCTAGGTGAACATAGAATGATGATAGATTCTACATTGATTTTTGGTACAAGTTATAAAGCGATGTTTGATGAGGCATTTTCTAGTAGTCCAACTTCAGAGCGATATAGTGTTGTCAATGCAGGGTTAGCTATAGCAGCTTATGAGCGAACGGTACTTTCCAATCAAGCACCATTTCAAGAATGGCTGAGAGGAGATGCTACTGCATTAAGTGATATACAGAAGAAAGGAGCTATTCTATTTTTTGGAGAAGCAGGTTGTGCTAGTTGTCATAATTCACCAGCACTTAACAGCATGGAATTTTATGCTATGGGAATGAATGATTTAGTAGACCTTCCAGAAGTAACTTTTAAAACTACTCCAGATAATGCTGAAAATTTAGGACGGGGAGGATTTACTGGAGATGCAGTAGATAACTATAAATTCAAAGTACCACAATTATACAACATGGCTGATAGTCCTTTTTATGGTCATGGGGCAAGTCACAGATCAATTAAGGAGGTAGTAGAATATTTTAATCTTGCTATTGCAGAAAACACAGATGTTCCTAACAATCAACTTGCAAACGAGTTTATGCCACTCCAACTTTCCAATGAAGAAGTCAATCAGATTACTACTTTTTTAGCGGAAGGACTATATGACAATAATTTAATAAGATATGTACCCAACAGTTTACCAACCGGAAACTGTTTTCCAAATAATGACCCTTTGTCTAAAAATGACTTAGGGTGTGATTAATATTTTTTAACAAAATCAAAATTCAAAAACATGAAAAATTTAAAATTCATTTTATTATTTGTAGCCTTTCTTGGTACAAGTGCATTAATTTCTTCTTGTGGTAGCTCCAATACTTCCAAAACAGAACAGCAAGGTAAAGAATATACCTCTGCTTATACCTGTCCAATGCATTGCAAAGATAGTGGAAGTGATGAAGCTGGTCAATGTCCTGTTTGTGGAATGGACTATGTGAAAAATGAAAATCATAAACCAGAAAGTCATGAAGGACACAATCATTAATTCATTTGTAAATGTATTGTTTTTAAAGAATAGCTAACACAGCTTTTTAGGAAATGCACGGGGTTCAGACAACTAAACCCTGTGTATTCCTTTAAAAAAAATAAATGTTTCCCAACGAACAAAACAAGGATATAAGTAGCATTGATAAATTATTTGAACATTCAAATAATAGCAAAGTCTATCGCAAGGGACAATACATTTATCAAGAGGGTGAATTAGCTAGAGGCATTTTCCGAGTCCAGAAGGGAAGAGTGAAAATTTGGAAATTGGGCTCTAGCTTTACTCGAAGTCTTATTTTGTATTTTGCACATGCTTCCGATTCCTTTGGCATTATTGATTTTTTTAAAGAGGGAACAAAAAGAAGATGCTCTGCAACGGCAATGGATGATGAAGTAATAGTCCAATTTGTTCCTTTATCAAAAGTTGAAAGCTGCCTTTATAGAAATGCTGAATTTAGGCAAGAGGTATTTAACTTATTATCAAATACGGAACAAATTAATTATGAAAAATATAAGGAATTGCAGTCCCGTGATATTAATAAAAGAGTATTTATAGCCCTCCAATATTTAGCAAAAAGAAAAGGTGTTTGGAGTAATGAGGGTTTTGTTTTGCCAAATATAACTCATCAAGATTTATCAGATTATATAGGTATCTCTAGACAAAGTGTGACTTTTGCATTTAATAAACTAAAAGAAGAAGGGCTGATTGAATATAACCGCAGACGGATTATTATAAAAAGAAAAAATTAGATTTATTAAATTTTATAAAAAACAGCAATCATGGAAAAATTAAATCAAAGAAAATATGCTATTGCATCTGGAACAACTTCAGTAATCATTTACTTAGGATGCTACCTTGTAATGTTATTGTTAGGTGGAGATGGAATAGTGAAGTTATCTAACTATCTATTTCACGGAATAGATTTTACGAATATCATTCGGATGGATATACCAATTGGAGAAACACTTTTGGGTGCACTTATCTCTTTCCTCTTTTGGGGGCTTATAGGTTATCTTGTTGCAACGATTTATAATAAATTGAAATAATTTTATTTTTTTAAATTCGATAATTTAAAATTCATGAAAAATTTAACCTTTATTTTTATTTGTTTCATGACCCTTCTATTATTTTCTTGCGAGGAGAATAATAAAAAAGAAGTTACTTCAACCACTTCGTTAAAAGAAATTAATTCGCCCTGTCGAGAAGGAGGTGAACCTAATCTTTTCGTTTCCGAGGATGGGGAGGTGTATCTTTCATGGGCAGAATATTTGAATGATACAACTGATGCATTACTTTTTTCAAAACTAGAAAATGAAAAATGGGTTGCTACAAAAACTATTGCGTCAGGTTCGGATTGGTTTGTCAACTGGGCAGATTTTCCTTCACTAATTTCCTCTGGAAAAGATGGGAAATATTTAGCTGCACATTGGTTGCAAAAAAGTGCTAATGGTGGTTATGATTATGATGTTCAAATTGCCCAATCGCTTGATGGCGGTCAAAATTGGAATCCTTCTTTTATTCCTCACCGGGATAGCATCGCTGCTGAACATGGTTTTGTAAGTATGTTACCCCTTTCAACTGAAAAAATATTTGCAACTTGGTTGGATGGACGTAATACCAAAGGCGAAGGACATGAAGGTAATAATCATGGACATGGGCATAATGGAGCAATGACGCTTCGGACTGCTGTGTTT
>CAYGRM010000228.1:0-5545 GCA_964352225.1 uncultured Saprospiraceae bacterium
TCAAAAGTTTAATAACTTAATTCTAAGCCATGATAATTTTTTGATTTTATAAAAGCTGGAAAATAGCGAGATAGAGAAGTTGTCTTAAAAATGCTTAAAATAGCTCCTAACAATACATTTACGGAAGCAAAAGCAGCCTTTAGTCGCTTGATTAACTCTGGAATTCCAAGTATAGACATACTTCTCTTAAGATTATAACAAGCAAAAATAATCGCAAACTCCGCTTTCACTTTTTTCTTCGTTTTGAGTAGGGTATAGTCAAATCCCCATTGCCTTTTGATAATCCCAAATTGGTGCCTGCCTGCCGGCAGGCAGATTCGACCGTAGCTTGTCGTTTTCGATATAACTCTTTGTTGAGTTGGTAGCGTTCTGTATTCTCTTCAATGTAGGTTTCGAAATCTGAGCGTTCAATAATGCGTCCTTTGCTTTTAAGAAAAGTCCAAGTCCTATCTTACATATTTAGTAGATTAATCATTTGCTGTTTATCTACCATTCATTTTGTGCGAGGAAAATCATAAATATATAGGGTCGTTTTTTTAAATAAAAATTCCTCCACTTTCTGATTAGAAAGCAGAGGAATAAGCGTATGTTATTTTAGATTAATTGAAGGAGGAAATAATTGTATATCCAATTGCTGCAACTGCAGCAAAAATTTCAACTCCCATAAAAAAATAGAATGCTATTTTATTTGAATCGTATTTCATGTCTTAATTATTTTAATTTTTATAAAAAATAGTGCTATTGATTTCCCATATATATCATGAGAAAAACTACTAATAATAGCAGTACATAACCGATCTGTGAAACCAGTTTTACTGTTTTATTCATAACCTAAACAGGTTCTAAAATGATAAAAATTGTTAATGAAAAATAAAAGGAAGCTTAATTAATTGCAGGGAATCTTAAGACAATGGAAAAGGATAAAAAGATGGGAATGTAGCAGGGATTTGATATTTAAAAATGAAAAGACTACTGAGAGGAATCTACTTTCCAAAGTAGAAATATCACCTTGCAACGATAAGTAATGAACGCTTTGATATTCAGCATCAGCATCGGTTTCACTTTCTTTTTTCTCAGCTTCTTCAGCTAAAAAACTAAACTTTAAGGCAAAAGGTTTTTGAAGATTTTCTTTTTGTAATGATGAATGATCGGTTGAGTTATTGGCAAGATAAGGTTTCGAAAAAGCTGCGCCAATACTAGTATTTAGTATTAGACTAAGCAGGAAAAACAGAAATACTTTACGAAACGATTCTTTCATTTTTATGATTTAGGAAATGATTTTTTGACTCCTAAAATTTGAATTAAAACCTTATCAAAGGTAGAATTAAAAATAGGATAAAGTCAACTTTTTAATCTAAATCTTTGACCTATTGCCTCTGTTCGTAAGGGGAGCTAATCACGCACTTCCGCCCTAATTGTTATTTTACTTATCTACCTATTTTTGAGACTGGATACTTGATATATAAATATAAAAAATAAAAAATATTCCATAACATTTCTTTAGTTTTGCCACCAAAAAGTGAACAAATTCAATCCAATAATTGAAGTAATAGAAGAGGCGTACGAAATTCCACAATTGGGGGTGAAGAGGAAAATATCTGCTCTGTTGCCATATGATTATTATCGCACTTCCCAGAGATATCCTGTGTTATATTTGCAAGATGGACAGAACTTATTTAATCCAGAAGCTCCTTATGGCGATTGGGCGATTGATAAATCATTAGGGAATTTAGCTGCCGAAGGATTTAAAGATATTATCATTATCGCTGTAGATCATGGAGAGCAAAAAAGAATTTTAGAGTATCTTCCTTATGATCACGAACGCTTTGGAGAAGGCAAAGGCAAGTTGTACATCGAGTTTATGATGGAGAAATTGATTCCTTATGTCCATAAAAAATATCGTGCTTTGCAAGGGCCAGAGTTTACGGGTATCGGAGGAAGTTCTATGGGAGGATTAATTAGTTTATATGGTGGTCTGATCAAACCAAATGTATTCGGTAAGATGTTAATCTTTTCCCCCAGTCTATGGATTTCTGAAGAGATTTTTAATTTAGCGGAGAACTTTATACCCGTTCCAGAGGCCAAAATATATGTTTATGCAGGAGGTAAAGAAAGTAATTCTCACCTTCCAAATGTGAAAAAGCTATCATCAATTTTTGAAAAGAAATTAAGTAGCGGGGTCTTGTTTGATTTAGAACTTTCTGTCAATCAACATGGAAAACATAAGGAAGATTTTTGGCGAGAAGAATTTCCCAAAGCGCTTCAATGGTTATTTTTTAAAAAGAACAATATGATAAAATCTTCTCAAGCACCGATTAATCCAAAATGGGATTTGATTTTGCCGTTGCGCAAGGATCGATTGAACTTTGACTCATTAAATGATTTGACCCATCAAAGGCGATTTGATTTTGTCGGAGACTTTTCCGAAATATTAATGTTTTACGGAAAAGAAGGTCAACGAATTTATTTGCTGGGATTGGGTGATGAAAAACATATTCCAAGACAAAGTGAGGCGTTTCGGAATTTATTTTTTAAGCATAAAAAGAAATGGTCTGGCAATGTTCAATTAGATTGCCGTCATTTAGAACCCAATGAAGTGCAGCAAGCCGCGCTTGGCTTTGGATTAAGTGAATACGAAATAGGTGCCTACAAATCCGAATCAACTCCACGATCCGAAGACCAAGAACCTGGTGATCTTTTTTTTATTACAGATCAAGGCATCACGCCAGATATCTTGGAAGGAACACATACTGCTGATACGATCAATAGTGTCAAAACTTTAGTAGATGCTCCTGCCAATATCAAAACACCTCAACACTTAAGCGAGTGGGCTATGCAATCTGCTAATCGATATGGATATGAATGTAAAGTATTTAGCCCCGAAGATCTTGAAAAAGAAGGATTAAAAGCGGTGATGGCAGTCGGGCAGGGGAGTATTAATGAACCTCGGATGATTATCCTTTCGTATCTTCCCAATGATAATGGAATAGTAGACCTTGGATTAGTGGGAAAGGGAATCACTTTTGATTCTGGGGGAGTTTCTATCAAAGGATCTACCAACTTACATTATATGAAAAGTGATATGGGAGGTGCGGCTGCGGTATTTGGTGCAGTCGAATTGGCCGCCAAGCTAAAGCTTAATATCAATATAATTGGAATTGTGGGAGCTGCTGAAAATGCGGTAGATGCTAAAAGTTATCGCCCAAGTGATGTGATTGAATCTTACTCTGGTAAGACTATTGAAATTATAGATACGGATGCAGAAGGTAGATTAGTATTGGCAGATGGGTTGAGTTATATGATTAGAAATTATCAACCCAAACAATTGATTGACGTAGCTACCTTGACTGGTTCGGTAGTCAGAACACTTGGTTATTCTGCTGCGGGAATGTTTACCAATAATGATAAAATGGCTGATCAGATGACGGCTATTGGGAATTCCAATCACGAACGAGTTTGGCGACTTCCACTCTTTGAAGATTTTGAGGAAGAGCTTCATTCTGATATTGCGGACATTCGGAACTTTAGTGGAAAGCCTATTGCAGGAGCTATTACCGCAGCAAAATTTTTAGAAGCGTTTACCGAGAAACATCCTGCGTGGATGCATTTGGATATTGCGGGAGTAGCTTTTGGGAGTTCTTCCTATGCTAAAATGAAAAGTGCTCACGGATTTGGAGTCCGTTTATTAAAAGATTTTATGAAAACCTTTAATCCATAAATCATGTCTAAAAAACCACTTAATTTTCTTTGTATTTCTACTTTTTTCAAAGGAGGAGATTTTTTGAAATCGTGTAAAGCGGAAGGTAATAATGTTTACTTATTGACAAAAAGTAATTTGAAAAATGAAGATTGGCCTTGGGACTCCATTGATGAAACTTTCTATATCGATAAGTGGAAAGAAGAAGATGTGGTTAAAGGAATAGCGTACAAATTTAGAGAAATCAAATTTGATAGATTCGTGGCATTGGATGATTTTGATGTGGAGAATGTAGCTAGTTTGAGAGAGCATTTTAGGTTGCCAGGAATGGGGGAAACGACTGCTCGATATTTTAGAGATAAATTAGCGATGCGATTTAAAGCACAAGAATCAGGAATTTCTGTTCCAGCTTTTACGGGGTTATTTAATGATGCAGGGATTAATGATTTTTTGGATAATATTCCTGCTCCTTGGTTGCTTAAACCACGACAAGAAGCCTCCGCAACTGGTATTGTGAAAATTCATAACAAAGAGGAGGCTTGGAGAATTATCCATGAGTTGGGAGATGATCGGGATAATTATTTGATGGAAAAATTTGCACCCGGAGATGTTTATCATGTCGATGGGTTGAATGTTGATGGTCAAGTAGTTTTTTCCAGAGTGAGTCAATATCTCGATACGCCATTTGAAGTAGCTCATGGAGGAGGTGTTTTTCGTTCGCATACGATTCAGTTGGGCACCAAGGAAGAAAAGGCATTGACCAAAATGAATAAAGAGGTGATGAAAGCTTTTGGGATGCAATTTGGAGCGTCACATACGGAATTTATTATTTCAAAATCTTCTGGTGAAGCCTTTTTCTTGGAAACGTCATCTAGAGTTGGCGGCGCCAATTTAGCCGAAATGGTAGAATGTGGAACGGGAATCAATCTTTGGAAAGAGTGGGCAAAAATTGAATCAGCTAATTTACGAAATGAGAAATATAAATGCCCCAAAATCAAAAAGGACTATGCTGGGATTGTAGTTTCATTGAGTCGATTTGAGGAGCCTGATGATTCAAGTTTTACAGACCAAGAGATTGTTTGGAGGATGCGCAAGCCTTGGCATATTGGATTAATCGTAGCATCTGATACTAAAGAAAAAGTAATTGAATTATTAGAAAAATATACTCAAAGTATTGCTCAAGATTTTCATGCAAGTGCACCAGCTCAAGAGAAGAAGCCTCATGGGTGATTAACTTAGACGTTGAACGTTAAACGTTCAACGTCTTTTCCTTACCTTTTTTCATTTTCAAAAAAACCAGCACTACCACCAACCCATTCTTTGTTTTTATTATATTTTACCCCGACCATTTCCCCTTTGGTTAGACGCATCAAGTTACTGACGATCTGGCTTTTATTTTCTTTGGTATTGAACAAACACATCATTCGTATTTCGCATTTGGCCATTCCATCGGGCGTTTCTACAATAGGATGATATTTTACTTTTTCTTGTAAAATATAATTTTCTTTTGCTTCAATCTCATCCAACCTTTCTGCAGTTACGTTAAGCTCAACACCCGCTCCTGCAAAAGAGTAGAGTGGTTTTAAAACGTAATCTTCCAAATTAGTTGGATATTTTTCTAGCTTATCCAAGTAGTAAGATTTTGGAATATACTTACCTGTTAAGAGGGGCATGGTATATTTACTTATTCTAAAAAACCAGTTAGGATGACCTACCCAATCAACATCCACTTCGTCTTTAAAATAAAATTCTCTTTCGATATCATCCCGTTGATCCAGTTCATCAAAAATCACTCGATTGTAGATTTTTAAGATTTTTACTTCTTGCCCATCTTCGTTGATATAAAAT
>CAYGRM010000228.1:5555-10883 GCA_964352225.1 uncultured Saprospiraceae bacterium
ATGTAGCATGGCCCCGAGAAGAAAAGAAATGGAAAGACGTGAGAGGAGGAGAAGAGGTCGAGAGAGAGAGGTCGAGAGAATTTCCCTCCCGTTTTTTTTCTTTTTTTTTCACCAACACCGTCACCGTTTTCCTCTTTTTTTCATTTTACTGATACACAGTATTTTGATTCCAAGGGCTTGCTCTACACAAAGGAAATCAATTCTAGTCGCTTGTTTGTCGGGCTCTACTTCTAACAAAACGACTTGTTTTGGATTCGTATTTCCTACGATTTCTTCCCGCAACATTTCAATATATTCTTTCCTTTTCATACCATTCAAATGAATGGAAAAGTTATCAGGAATATCAAAATGTTTCACATACATACTTGCGATAAGATCTTGGTAAAAATAAAGAGATGGAAACCCTTGCAACTCAATTAACTTGGGTGTGGGGTCGCCATTTTCATCCAAACAAATGCCAAAATCTAGTTGAATAAATCTAGAGGTATAATCTTCCGCAGGAACTTTCAAGGTGGGATGCTTGATTGCCTCGTGTGTCAATTCTTTGAAATTGGGTTGATTCACTACTGCTAAAATTTCTTCACAGGCTGCCACCAACTTTTCTTTCAGCTGTTGAGGAATAAAGACGGGTGTTTCTGCAATCCGAAATCCTGGGACATAATCAAATTGACTATTGATTTCAGCTAAGAAAGCATCGTATTTTTCTTGAGTAAATTGTTGGTTAAATTTTGTTCGATATTCCTTGATCATAACATTTAAACTTGAACGTATTTGTTTAATTCGACTAACGCATTGGTGATGAATCCAGGTAAGATAGTTTTATGAGTCAATTGGATCTTTTTAGGATCATCCATTTTCTTCATCATGTTGAAGTATTTTTTTTCGTTAAAATTCTGGATGATTTTTTCTTTCATTTCTGGCTTAGAAAAATGAACTTTCATTCCAACATAATCTGCTTCAGGATGAAATTGAGTGCCGACAAATTCATCAGAAAATCGTACGGCCATAATGGCTCTTTCGTATTCGATATGTGTACGGATTCTTTCAATGCTGAGTATTTTTGCTCCATGTTCAGCGAATACTTCTAGTCTGGGTTGGATCAATTGCCAGTCTCTAGAATCTACTGCGAAATAGGGGTCAGCTAGTCCTTCCAATAATTTGTCTTGGCGTCCCGGTTTAGTTTTATGAATTGGAAAAATGCCAAAAGACGTACTTTTCCGCATCGTAATACTTCCCAAATCAAAATGGTCACAAGCTATTTGAAAGGAGTAGCAGATGAAGAAGAAATATTTTTTCTTAGCTGCATTGGATTGATTGTGTTGCCACGCACTATCTATCAAAGCTGTAAAACGATCCCTCCATTCCCCTGTAAGTAATGGACTATCTGGTCCACCACTACAGATATAAATATCATAAGAAAGGTCAGGTACTTCGTTCTTGCCTCTCACGTCAAAAATTTTCCAGTCTACCTGATCCTCAAAACCACTAGCAATATCATTGATGCACCTCAATCCTTGATTGGGTACATTGTTGTTCATATCTAGAATGGCTAGCTTATGTTTTTTCATTTCTTTCATAAAATTACTTTGCAGTAGCTTTTGTCTTTTTGGTGGGTGCTACTATCTGATCTTTAATAAAAGATCCCCAAGTCAAATTCATTTTTCCTGCTTTGTAACTTTTTGCTTTTTCAATCGCCATGTTGGCAGCATTTTCAACTATCCAATCAAAGTTATCCTGACCAACAGAATTAATATCAGCATCAGG
Source organism: uncultured Saprospiraceae bacterium (assembly GCA_964352225.1). Lineage (GTDB taxonomy): Bacteria > Bacteroidota > Bacteroidia > Chitinophagales > Saprospiraceae > CAJQQY01. The sequence continues at coordinate 7,320 of CAYGRM010000228.1, forward strand.
AGCTGGGTTGCAAAAATCAATCGCATATGGAATACCATCTCTCACCGCAAATTCAACTGTATTAAAATCATAACCCAATGCTTGGTTCAATTGGATACAACCTTTTTCTATTTTTTTCAACATAGCTTTCGCTACTGGAGCAGCATCTCGCACATAACGTAAGTGATGAGGATTCCGTGGTTCGTACTGCATGATGTGTACATTTTTACCTCCCAAAACATAGCATCTAAAATACTCCGTAAAGATAATTTCCTCTTGCAGCATCATGACCAATCGATCTGTTTCTGCATGTTTTTTAAATAAATCTTGTGGATTCTCTACTCGATAAACACTTTTCCATCCACCACCTGAGTGAGGCTTCATGTAAGCTGGAAAACCGATATATTCAAAAATCTCTTCCCAATTATATGGAAAAGCAAGGTTTCTAAATGAAGTTTCGGTGGTATCCTCAGGTCGTGCATGAGAAGGTAAAATCACCGTCTTTGGTACTGCTACACCAATTTTTTCTGAAAGGGCATTATTGAAAAACTTTTCATCTGCGCTCCACCAAAAAGGGTTGTTGATGACGCAAGTTCCTGAGATCGCTGCATTTTTCAAATAAGCTCGATAAAAGGGAACATCTTGTGAAATTCGATCAATGATTACGGCATAATCAGTAGGTTTAGCTTGTTGTACCATATCGATGGTTACTTTTTCAGCCATGATCCCTTTGATCTTTTTTTCATTGACACGATCTATAAATGCTTGTGGAAATGTATTTTCCATTCCGAAGAGAATTCCTATCTTTTTCAAATTGATATTGTTTTAATTGATGATGTAATTACTCAGTAATGTGTTTGTTACTAAATTTATTAGAATAGAACTTCCAGAACTCAAAGTGCTGGAAGTTCTCGTTATAATATATTAAAGTGTCGATAAATAATGAGGAAACATGTCCCTCCAAATTGGCCAATCATGTTTGGCCCATCTTCTCAAATCAAACCAATGAGGCATATTTTTGGCATTTAGAATGCTGGTCAATTGATGGTTGGCATCCAAGCAAATATCCCATTCTCCCACTCCTACAATAATTTTCATTTTCCAAAGTTCAGGATCATTATTATTAGGTAAATATTCAACTGGATTATTAAAATATACATTATCGTCATGATACCCATCCATAAAGGATCGTATATCAAACGAACCACTCATACTCATCATATGACTTACTTTCGATGGATGTCGAAAAGCAAAGTTGGCTGCCTGATAACCACCAAAACTAGCTCCAGCGACTGCCAACTTGGAAATTCCCTTTTCTTTCAAAATAGGATTCACCAATTCTTCTTCGATAAATTTGTCATACCAGACATGATTCATAACGCGTTGGGCTGGATGGATTCCCTTATTGTACCAACTTAATTCATTGACACTATCAGGGCAATAAATTTGTACTAACCCCTGCTCTAAAAACCATTTGACAGAGTCGATCAGCAAAAAATTTTTGCATTCGTAATATCTTCCGGTGCTAGTAGGAAAAAGGATAATGGGAGTCCCAGCATGTCCAAAGACTAGCATTTCGATATCCATACTCAGGGTAGGTGAGTACCACTTGTGATATTCTTCTTTCAATGGTATTGATGATTTGTGAAAAATAGATATTTGTAAAAATTTTCGCAAAAATACGATTTTATTTTACTAATAGGCTCTAAATGGTTTAGTTATTTACCCGCTGATCCTAACTCTAAAAAGCTACAAATTAAAGACTTATACTGTCAGGTAATCCAATGAACAAACAAGCACCATCATGGTTGGATGATGGTGCTTGTTTGAACTAATTAATTTTTATTGCTGTGTAGTCACCTTGCGGGAATTAAGGGGATGTTTTTCGATTTTGTATTCTTTGTGAGAATCAATCAAAGTATTTTTTCAAAACTTCCATTTGCCATTCACTTGCAACAGTTGAGTCAGGTCGAGCATTTAACAATATCATCGCATAACCTAATTTTGAAACTTTACAATCATTGATCAATTCCCCTTTTATTTCGGTATAAACAGGAGCGAAGTGTTGACGGATTTCAAGACCTGAAGTTCTCCCAATAGTGATGGCTCTTTTAACGGCACTCCGAATATCCCTTGGAGATAATCCTTCTTCCAACAAGTCACTTGCCAAGTATTTCATCTGACTAATGAAGAGTAGGTCTAGGAAATTATCCAAATAGGATTCCGTTTCGTAATCGGTTTGGTGGATGATTATTTCCATGATTTGTATTTTTAAGTTAAAATTGAATTATGTTTTTATAGTTTCTTTATTTCTGATTTTTTCTAATTTTTGAAAAAGGGCTTCCTCCTCAGAAGTCAAATTTTTAGGTAAAGTCACCTTGAGTTTTACCAACAAATGACCGTACTCATTTTTCTTTCCATATACTGGCATTCCTTTATTTTTTAGTCGAAGTATTTTACCTGATTCACTACCTTTTGGAATAGGCATTTTGACATTTCCTGTCATGGTGGGTACTTCTATTTTTCCACCTAAAATGGCGGTGTACAAATCCACATTGGTATTAAGAATCAAATCATCTCCTTCTCTTTTAAACCGAGAGTCTGGTAGCATTTTTAAAATGATAAATAAATCTCCAGCAGTACCTCCATTGGCACCAGGGTATCCTTTTCCTTTGAGCCGGAGCCGTTGTTGATCATATGCACCAGGCTTGATGGTGATCCGCATTTTTTTACCATTCAACTCGAAAGTACGTTGGCTACCTTCATAAGCTTCTTGCAAGGTGATGGGCATTTCTGCTTCGATGCTTTGTCCTTTGAATGCTCTCTGTTGTCGTTGACCTCGACTTGAAAATGATTCTCTACCTTCTCCAAAAAACATATCGAAGAAACTCGAATGACCACTACTATCAAAAAAATCAGAAGGATCTCCTTCAAAGGTAAAAGACTGACCACCACCTCGGCGGCCTCTCTGACCTTGCTGTGTATATTGCTGCCAGTCGCCGCCACCTTGTTGGTATGCTTGCCAGTTTTCTCCAAGAGTATCGTATTTTTTACGTTTTTCAGGATCGCTTAACACCTCATTGGCTTCGTTAGCTTCTTTAAATTTTTCTTCAGCAGCTTTGTCATCAGGATTTTTGTCAGGATGGTATTTTGCTGCGAGCTTCCGATAGGCTTTTTTAATTTCCTTTTGGGAAGCATCTTTACTTACACCTAATATTTTATAATAGTCTGTATATTTCATTTTTGGTAACTACAATTTTATTGGATTCAGAATTTTGGAATCCATTTTTTTTGCAAAAAAATTAACCTAAACTTATTTCAGTTAACTGATCCTGAATTATTAAAAGTCACTAATCTTATATCAAAATTGGCATAGATAAGTTAACGGTTTTTTGTGGTATCTTTCTTCACTTCGGTTTTCTCCAAGAGCTCCTTAACTTTTTTTTCAAAGCCATGGTAAAAATTTTTTCGTGATATTTTATTGATTTTATTTGATCTAATATCTGTTGATTAAATAGTTGTCTTGGTGACTAAAATCATTTTAGGAGGTGATTTTTATCAAAAAATAATCTTATGGTCAGATAG
>CAYGRM010000229.1:0-10882 GCA_964352225.1 uncultured Saprospiraceae bacterium
TGTTCTGAAGTCGATATTCGATATTCAAAATTTTCTTACGCGTTTTCCCTGGGGGCGGGGGTGGAATTACATCAAAACGAACTAAAATTCCACCCCCAACCCCCAGCGGAGGAGATAGTGAGTGCACGAAATAACATTCTTTTAAAGATTCATCGTTTACCTTTTTAGAGTGGACTCTTTTACAAAAAAATATAAAGATTCACTTATGAAAATATCAAAACTCCATCCTTTTTAACCTGTATTTACTTTTTTTTTAGCTCAAATATTTCGCCAGCAAAGTATGAAAATGATGAACTCCTTTTTCTCTAGTCGGAGAGAATCTTCCAGCTTGGTAAAAGCGAGATTTTAATCCTTTGTGAACTCCTTCGACTACGAATTCATCTTCTCTTTCTACTTTATCTAACAATGCTCCTGCGCCGCTGTCCAACTTGGATTCATCATAAACGTAGGAGAGGAAGGAGACTTTGGTTTTATTCAAACTGAGCGGTTTTACAATATTGATGGATAACCCCCAAGGGTAAAAATTAAGCATCAAGTTTGGAAAAATCCAATAATAATATGCTGCTACTTTTTTCCCGAAATCAAGATGTCCTTCTGGTAAATCGAATACTTCTTGCCCATCATCTGCGTAGCCAATTTGTAAGTTGCAATGTTCGTAAATTTCAGTTTTGTAATTTCCATAATCCAAAACATTATTTAAATCAGCGTGCACAAATGGAATATGAAATCCTTCCAAATAGTTATCACAATACAATGCCCAATGAGAATTAATCAAATAATCTTTTCCTCTACTTTTATCTAATTTGAATTCATGTAATGGCAGGAAACCCACGCGCTCATTGAGTTTGTTAGCTATCGTGGAGAAATCAAAAGCTGGATCAAGGCTTGTAAAAAGAAATTTTTTCCAATTGAAAACTGGAAACTGATGTAGGTTGTCGCAAGGTCTTGGGAAATTTTCAGCCTCATTAAATTCAGGCATTCGCTTGAATGATCCATCTAATTCGAACCGACGACCATGATACATACAAGTCAAGTTTTTGGTCTTTTCAGGATGCTGCACCACAATACTACCTCGGTGAGTGCAAACATTTGTCAAGCATCGAATTTCATCATTTTTATCTCTTGAAAGGAAGATGGGTTCATCCAAATAACTTTCCAAAAGGGTCATTGGAAAAACAGACTCGGAAAGTGGAATTAAATTTTCATCTCCAATCCATTGCCATGTTTTGGCAAAAATCTTTTCTTTTATTTCTTCAAAAATATTCGGATCTCGATAAAAAGTAGCTGGTAGTGTTTCCGCTTTTTTAATATCAGGATGGATAAAAAACCTTTGGCTCATTGGCTTATTTCTTTAAAAATCAGAATTCAAAAAATCAATCTGCCTTTGCCGGCTGGCAGGTCAAAATTAAAAGGACAAAATTGGTTAGTTTTTTCAATAAAAAGAATTCTTCCCTCAAAATAAACTTAAATAATCTGCGAACATCTGTATTCATCTGTGGTGAAAAAAAACTCAACTCCTTTTCAATAAAACATAAAAAGGAATTCCTGACATCAATAATAAAAATCCCCAAAATACTACTTCTTGACCACTTCCAACTATGATTAAAATGGAAAAGCAAAAGGCTAAAAATGCAATGATGAGTTTTCCAGTCATTCCTTTTTCTTTTTTTGCAAAAAGTAAAATTCCAAGACTAGCGGTGGAAAAAATATAAGGTGTGATGACGGAAAGGGTAGACAAAGTCATCATGAAGGTAAATGCCTTGACTAAACTTTCAGAGTAGTTTAACATCATCAAAATAGAAACTAAAATACTAGATAGAAAAATGCCAATGGCTGGCGAACCGTGCTTATTTTTTTTACCAAAAATATGGGGAAATAAATTGTCTTGTGATGCGGCCATCGGAATTTGTCCTTGAATTAAAATCCATCCATTCAATGCACCAAGGGTAGAAATTACCGCCCCAGCTGCTACCCAATATTTGGCAGATTCTCCCCAGAAAATGGCCGCTGCATCGGCAAAAGGTGCGGTGGATTGAGCCAGCGTTTCTGCAGGAATAATTCCCATAATGGCAGCTGAACTGAGCACATAGACAAAGATGGTAATGAGCGTCCCAAGCATGGTAGCTTTTTGAATGGTTGAGGTTGAATTTTCGACACTTGCGCTGGGGATGGTTGCGCTTTCCATTCCTAGAAAAGCAAAAAAGGTTAAGGTCGTGGTAGTGATGATCGCTGAAAAATTAGATTTGTTACTTATGTTTAATGGAAAAAAATGATCGGTATTGATGTAGAATATTCCAATCAAAGCGATAAATAAAATTGGAATTATCTTAAGAATGGTAGTGATTAATTGGACGAATCCGATGGTTCTAATTTGTTGCGAATTTAACCAACTGAAAAACCAAATAAAGGAAAGCCCCGTCAAAATAGAAGCTAACGGGCTGGTCGCCAAACCTGGAAAAAATACAGTTAAATACCCTACAAGTGCAACGGCAATAGCGGCATTGGTACTCCAAATCGACACCCAATATCCCCAAGCAACTAGGTAAGCTGGGAATTCTCCGAGCGTGGTTTTTGTGTAAGCATATGGGCCACCATTGACGTTGGGCACAAGTCGACTCAAGTTGCCAAAAACGATGGCCAATAAAATTGCTCCACCTGAGGCGACTAACCAACCAATTAGGCTTATCCCCCCAAATGCTGCAAGGGAAGCGGGCAATAAAAAGATGCCTGATCCGATCATATTACCGACGACAAGTGCGGTGGTGGGCCAGAAGGTTAGCTTGTTTTTTGGCATAATCAATTAGTCTCGTAACTATATCTCAAAAATGAATAGAATTTATTTTTTATAAAAATCTTTTTCAGCTACCATGATTGTCGTCAATTCAACGGTATGATCATCGGGATCTTGAAGGTAAATAGAATGAAAATAGAAATGGTCTTGAAAAACGTATTTGATTCCTTTTAGATCAAATTCATTTTTTGCCTTTTGAAAATTTTCATTGGTGACGTTGAAGGCGAAATGATCAATATCACTTTTTGGAAAATTTCCATCACCTTCTTTTTCGGGAAAAAGGGCGATTCCAGATTTGCCAGCTAAAAGGAAAATAGGGTAGTCTCCCCATTTTTCTAAACGGTATTTTTTTAGTCCAAGAGTTTTTTGATACCACTTTGCAGAACGATCTAAATCTGAAACTCGAATGGCGACGTGATCTAGATGGTCTAATTTGAAGTCGGGCATATTCTCTAGAATTAATTGATGATTAAAATTTTATTCTCGCCAAAAGTACAAAAACAAATACCACTTTTGACTGCATTTTACTAAATCCAAATTATTGTTAATAACCGAAATTTCTTAGGCATCATCTTTGCATTTTTATAATATAATCTTGATTAAAATGGATAATCTTCCCCCAGAAGAGTTATGTTTTTTTTAAAATATCTTCCTAAAGTCCATTTTTTTAAAATCAAAATCCCCCTAAATAATAAAATTTTCTTTTTTGATTTGAATGCTTAATTACTTGAAAATCAATCAGTTAAAAGATTTTTAGTGCGAGGTGTTTAAATCGAAATTTCCACGGCCTACATACATCAACATACCATACCACATAATTTTCAACTTAGATTTTTGAACCTATTAAAGGCAAAAGTAATAGACTTTTGGTTTAGGATTTTCCCAAATATAACTTTTATGAATTTAAGAAAACTACTTATTTTGATGGCATGGATGGGTTTATTTTTATCAAAAAATAATGCTCAAGTGAATGCGGATTTTTCGGCAAACATCACAGAAGGCTGTGGATCGTTGGCTGTTTCTTTTTCAGATATTTCCACCTCAATCAATGGAACGATTACAGAGTGGAGCTGGGACTTGGGAGGTGTTTCTGCAAATACTCAACAACCTGGGCGAATTTTTCCCCAAGGAATTTATGAGATTTGTCTGACCGTCACAGATAGCAATGGAGATTCAGATACGGAATGTAAGACTGATTATATTAAAGTCTATCAAATTCCGATTGCAGATTTTACTGCTGATATTACCTCAGGTTGTGCGCCTCTTGAGGTAGTTTTTGAAGATTTGTCTAGTTCCCCAGATGGAGCGATTACAGAATGGATTTGGGGAGTTGGTGGATCTCAAGGAGTCATTGTGGATGATGGATCGATGACTGCAATTGAAAATAATTATACGTTTTCTGATGGCTATAATATTAGTTTGACGATTACGAATGAAAATGGATGTGTTGGTACAATTTCAAAAGATGACTTTATCGTAGTTTCACCAGCCGCTGATATTCAAGTTGTGGCAGATGATCAATTTCAATGTACGCCGCCTTTTAATGTAAATTTTACTAATCAAAATATAGAAGCGAATATCGAATACTCTTGGTCGTTTGGCAATGGAGCAAATTACTCTGGTGCTAATCCTCCCACGGTAACTTATCAAAATCCAGGTTTGTATGATGTGACAGTTGTAGGGATAGATATGACAACAGGATGTACCGAAACACTCTTATTAGAGGATTATATTTCAGTTGGCTATCCCATTGATTTTACTTTTGATCAGACTGAAATTTGTGCAGGTGCTCCAGTTAATTTTCAAGACATTTCCGGTTCAAGTGCAGATAATGTGTTGTGGGATTTTGGAGATGGAGGTATTTCAGATGATCCAAATCCAACTTATACTTTCGAAACTCCTGGATGTTTTACGGTTTCTTTGACTCGATATGAAAATGGATGTGCAACTACACTTCCATCTGATATTTGTATTCAAGTGAATGAATTGCCGAGTGCTTCTTATTCGGTTGTTAATAGCATAGGATGTGCACTTCCACATACTTCAAGCTTTGTGGGTAGTGCTCAAAATACAACGATGTGGTTTTGGGAATTTGGAGAAGATGGAGAAGCAGGAACATCGGGTGCAGAAAATCCAAGTATTACATTTACAGAATATGGAAGCTATCCAATTTATCTAACGGTTTCAGATGGTAGTGGATGTTCTAACACAATGATCGTAGATACGGTAAAAATAACCGAATTAAATGCTGCGGTATTTGCTGGTGAAATTGAGGGATGTGCTCCTTTGACATTTAGTTTGTCGGATGCATCGACAACAATTGCTCCCATTACTGACTGGTATTGGGAAATTGATACACCGAGTGGATTATTGACTTCGACGGATGCTAGCCCAACCTTTACGATTCCAGATACGGGATGTTATGATATTGTGATGGTGGTAGTTAATGAATTAGGTTGTGTGGATACTACTATCCTAAATAACAAGGTTTGTGTTGGAATGCAACCAGACGTTGATTTTAGCGCAAGTCCAACTTCAGCTTGTGTGAATGAACTTGTAGTTTTTGATGACTTATCCAGCTCCTTTGCAAATGAATGGTTTTGGTCATTTGGAGATAGTATATATGCATTTGTACAAAATCCAGAGCATGAATATATTGATACAGGTTCGTTTGATGTAACTCTAGCGGTCTTTCATTATGGTTGTGGGAACCAGCTGGAGAAAGAAGATTTCATTCATACACTTGCACCAAAAGCCAACTTTTTAGTAGATCAAGAATGTAGCAATCCTTTTGATTTACAATTCATTAATACTTCTATTGGAGCAGAAACGATAGCTTGGGATTTTGGTGATTTGACGACCATGAATGATACTTCCGTCATGGATACGGTGTCTTATACTTATCCAGATACGGGAAGTTATATAATTACTTTAACTACCTATAATTCTACAACTGGTTGTGCTGATACTTCTGAATTTCTGTACTATGTAACCGATCCGAAAGCTGAATTCTCATTTGATACAACGCAAGGCTGTGCGCCTTTGACGATTGTAGTTGAAAATAATTCCGTCTTTGCAGATACGTATTATTGGAGTTCGGGAAGCGCCACCTTTTCCGATCACTTAATCGCAAATCCTGAAATAACTTTTGGAGCGGCAGGAACCTATGATGATATCCAATTGATCATTACAGATATTAATGGTTGTGAGGATACCTTAAATTATGATGGGCAAATTATGGCGAATAGTGTTACTGTCAATTTTGAAGCGACACCGCCTTTTGGATGTAATCCATTGGAGGTAGATTTTTTGGAAAATAGTTCAAGTTTTTATGGAAATGTGGTGGCTTGGGATTGGAATATTGGAAATGGATATATAATCTCTGATTTGCAAAATCCAAGTTTTACGTTTGATTCGGTAGGTAATTATCCTGTATCCTTAACGATAACCGATGATTGGAATTGTCAAAATACGATTGAAATTTTGGATGCCGTAAGTGTGACTCAACCTTTTGCTAAATTCAAAGGAGACACCTCAGGGTGTACAATTTCAACGGTTAATTTTTTAAATCAATCACATGGAACTGGTTTGACTTATGAGTGGACTTTTGGAGATGGAGAGATTTCGACGGATAAAAATCCAAGTCATAATTATTTGACAGAAGGAATATTCACCGTTTGTTTGACGGTAACGGATGTGAATGGATGTACGGATATTTATTGTTTGGATGATTATGTAGAGATTGCAGATCCGGTAGCTAACTTTACTTCAGATACCTCCTTTGCTTCATGTCCACCTTTAATCGTGCACTTTGAGAACCTTTCTCAAAATTCAAGTTCTTACGAATGGAATTTTGGAGATGGGAGTGGATCTTCAAATTTGGAAAATCCACCTCACGTTTATACTACACCGGGAGTCTTTGATGTAACTTTAATTGCAATCGCTAGTGATGTTTGTCGAGATACCATTTCCATTGGAAGTTATATTTCTTTAGATGGGCCTGATGGCTCGTTTACTTTCGAAATGGATAATCCTTGTATCCCTACTGAGGTAAATTTCTTTGCTGAGTCCAATGATTTTTATACTTACATTTGGGATTTTGGAGACGGAACTCTAGATACTAGTGGTTATAAAATGACAGATACAGTATCTCATTATTATACTCAAATTTATGATGTTATTCCAACATTGATTTTAATTGATGACCAAGGTTGTAATCGATCAATATCACCAAATGATACCATAGCCTTAGTTGCTTTAGATGCTGATTTTACCGTAAGTGAAACTAAATTATGTGATAATAATCCTCCGGTTACTTTTACTAATTTATCAAATTCTAGTAATCCGATAATTGGAGTAGAATGGTATTTTGAGGGAGGAAATCCAGCTACCTCAACTGATTTTGAACCACAAGTTTCTTATAGTGTTTCAGGAGTTTTTGATGTGATGTTGATCGTGGATAATGGCTCATGTTTAGATACAATGACCAAGACAGATTTTATCTCAGTAGGGGCAGTTCCGATGGCTGATTTTACGATGTCTACTGATGAAGGGTGCGCACCATTACCCGTTTCATTTACTGATGCTTCAACCATTTCCAATGGTTTTATTGAAAAATGGGATTGGACTTTTTCTTCAACAAGTCCACCACCAACTTCAATAGCACAAAATCCAGATCATTTATTTTTGGTAGGCGAGGATGCACCTATTCAGTTGAGGGTGACAAGCAATGAAGGCTGTATGGATTCGATTATAAAAATGGTATATGTTCATCCAATTGTAGAGCTGGAAGTTTCAGAAGGTACTACGATTTGCCAAGGAGAGGTAGTTAACTTGTTAGGAACCATTTTGTCAGATCCAACAGGAGTTAGTTATTATTGGGAAGCTGATCCGACCTTAAGTTGTACTGATTGTTTAAACCCATCGGTAAATCCATTGGATACCACTACTTATACTTTTGTGGCAGTAAGCCCTGAAAATTGTATGTATTCTACTAGCGTTACGGTGAATGTACGAGATGAGGCAATTCCAATTGTAACTATTTCCAATGATACGACGATTTGTGCCAATGATGTTACACAAATATTTGCAAGTGGAGGAGATAATTTAGTGGGCTATGATTGGGATCAGTCGGCAGCAGGATTAACTTGCTATAATGCATGTAACAATCCAATTGCAAGTCCTATTTCTAATACTACTTATACGGTAACGGTCACTAATCTTTCAGGATGTTCAAGCACAGCTTCGACAAATGTTTCTGTGTTTTATGAATTTCAGGAATTATTAGGAGAAGATCGAACCCTTTGCGAAGGCGATACGGCTCATCTTCAAGTACTAAATGGGAATAATCCATTTTGGATTTCTTCAGATGGATTGAGCTGTGCAGCTTGCCCAAATCCGATTGCTTCACCAACTGAAACTTCAACTTATATAGTTCGAGTAGATTCAGATTTTGGATGTGAATTATTCGATACGATTACTATAAATATTTTAACTCCAGATGATATTGATGCAGGGGATGATATAGCAGTTTGTGGAGGAACTCCAGCGCAGTTGACTGGTTTTGGAGAGGGAATTCCATCTTGGTCGCCTGCGGGAACTTTGAATCAAACAGATATTTTTAATCCGATTGCAACGCCAACAGAAACGACTACCTACTATTTTTCATTGGAAAATGGAGATTGTATTTTGACTGATTCTATGCGAGTTGAAATTATTGAAAAAACAGAAATTGATTTATTGGATCAAAGTATTTGTCTGGGAGAAGCATTGATTATGCAACCGATTGGAATTGCGGACACTTACCGATGGTCACCACCTGAGGGACTTTCTATTCTTGATATTGAAAATCCAACCGCTTCTCCAACAGAAACGACAGAATATACCGTTATTGCGCAAGCAGGAACTTGTCCACCTGACACAGCCTCTGCGATTGTAGAAGTTTTGGAAAATCCGACATTGAATGTGGCAGGACTTTACCGATATTTTCCAGGTGATCCAATCGTGCTAGATGTTACCTCACTAGAGTCAGGAGATTACGTTTATCAATGGACTCCAGCCATTGGGCTGAGTTGTACAGATTGTCCAAACCCAACTGCTACCATAGATACTTCGATGAATTATACGGTGATCATTACTGATTTGGAAACAGGATGTTCTAATTCCGAAATCGTCAAAGTTCGAAAAGTAAATGAGTGTAGCGAAGATTTAATTTCTATGCCCAATGCTTTCTCGCCCAACGGAGATGGGAATAATGATTTATATAAAATGTACTCAGGTACGATTGAGGAGATAGAATATTTTAGAGTATTCGATCGATGGGGATCCTTAGTTTTTGAATCAAATGATCGCTACTTTGAATGGGATGGGAAATTTAATAGCAAGACAGTTGCGGAAGGAGTTTACATTTATCTATTGTCTGGGAAATGTAAATTGGATGGAAGTACCATTATGAAAATGGGGGATATTACGATTCATCAATAATTTTCAATCTTGTAGGTTATTGAGTAATTAGGTTGTTTTTAAAATAATCTAATTACTCAATAACTAATTTTACCTGGTCAACAAATACTCAATCTCCACTCCTTCAATTTCTTCCAAATCAGCCACTTCTTCCACTCGCACTTGAGCAATTCCAGCTTTTATCAAAATCATTTTTTCTTCCAATTCACTTTTAGGAAGTGCGATTTGAATTTTTCCAATATTGCCAAAATCTTGGCTGACTATTTCAATGTCTAATTTTTTCAGCGTATTCATTACCTCGCTCATCAAGGCATAATCGAAAGTGATTTGGAAAATATCATCTAAAGTTTTTTCAATGATGTCGGCATTTTCTAAAGCGATTTGCGCACTTGTTCGATAAGCATTGATCAAGCCAGAAGTACCCAATTTTGTTCCACCAAAATATCGAACTACGACAATAAAAACATTGGTCAATCCATAGCTATCAATTTGTCCAAGAATTGGGCGACCAGCAGTTCCAGAAGGTTCGCCATCATCATTTGCTCGAAAATTATTATCGTCTAAACCTAATCGAAAAGCAAAACAATGATGTCTTGCTTTAAAATGTTCTTTCTTAACTTCTTCGAGATGTGCTTGCCACTCTTCTTCAGAATAGGCAGGGAAGGCATAAGCAAAAAACTTGCTACCACGATCTTTGAATTCGCCAATGCTGGAGGAGGAGATGGTTTTGTAATTCATGAGTTACTTTTGAATATCGAATAACGATTTAAGAACAAGGATTTGAGAAGTTTGACGAAGTTAATATACATAAGCACTTCTCAAATCATAAACCTTTGTTCGATATTTGTTATGCAACAATTAAAATAATTTGCTTCCCTTCGCTGCCCACCAAGGATGCACTTCAATCAACAATCGACCTGATTGAACCGCAGGATCCATCGCCGCCAATCGTTCTGCTTCCTCTTTTGTTGGAACACTAAAAACGATAATTCCTTGAATATCCGATTCCGCCTCTTGACCAAATGGTCCAATCATACAAGCTCTTTTTTCATTAGCTAAAGTTCCTAAATGAGCCATGTGTGCAGCTTGAATTTGATCAGCTTCTTCTTTTGATTGATCTCTTTTTGGCCCTTCTTTTAAGAAGGCGATAAAATACTTTTTCATCACATAAGTAATGTCCCCCTCAGGCATTTCGAAAGTTTCAAAAAGCGAGTCGGGGTAGGGTAGAAGCACTTGATCGGTATTATGAGAATGGATTTCTGAAGCAGCTTTTTCAGATTGGTTGACAGGTTTTTGAGGTTTGGATTCGCAACTTAAAATAAAGATAACTGCAAAAAGAGGAAGTAGGTTTTTCATTGGAGGAATGATTTATTATTTCTAAATGATCTTATCCATAGGGATAAATTTTGGTGGAAAGGATGTCTTTTAAATTAACTAAATAAATTTATTTAGACTATTGTTTTATTTTTTACAAAAACAGTTTTCGACTTAGATCTAAAAGAGGTTACTAGTTTAACTTTTGGTTATTGCTTTAATCAACTAGTAACCGACTTAGACCTAAAAGGTCACTAGTTAAACTTTTGATTACAACTTTAATCAACCAATTTCTGACTTAGATCTAAAGAAGGT
>CAYGRM010000230.1:0-10881 GCA_964352225.1 uncultured Saprospiraceae bacterium
GTAGAAAATTAACCAAATCCACTTTGTCTTGCTCAGTCAATAATAAACCAGTCGCCATAGTATTTAAAACGGTTTGGTCAGCGGTGGTAGATTCTTTGATACCTTCATTATAATGGTTGACGACTTCCTCCAAAGTTCTAAATCGTCCATCGTGCATATAAGGAAATGTAACGGCAATATTTCTTAACGTCGGGACTTTGAATTTTGCACGGTCAGCGGCATCCATTGTTACTTCCTCTCTGCCAATATCTGTAAATTCTGCATCCGTATCTAATCCATTATTCATATAAAGGTCATTTTCAAAATTATCTCCACCATGACAATGTGCGCAATCTGCACCTGAATCATCAGGAAAAAATGGATTGTATTCTTGAAAAAACAATACTCTTCCACGTTCTTCACTTTCAGATAGTTGTGCATTTCCTGCTAGGAATTTATCATATTTTGAATCATTGGAAATGATGGACAACATAAACTGCTCCATCGCTAAAGCCATTTTTTCAGAAGTGATTTCATCCGAACCAAAGGTGCGTGAAAATTGGTCACGGTAGGTTGGCTCTGCACTTAATTTAGCAATCACATCTTCCAAAGTTTCCTTCATTTCCAGTACATCTTGGATAGGAAGTAAAGCTTGGTCACGCAGTAAATTTGCTCTACCATCCCAAAAGAATTGATTCGTATGCCAAGCCATATTGAAGATAGGCATTGCTTGTCGTTTCCCTTCCAACTCATCTACACCAAGTGAAAGCCGAAGCGTATCAGAAAATCCATCCGATTGTCGATGACAATCTGCGCAGGCTTGTTTTTCACCTTCCGATAATAATTTATCATAGAAAAGCATTTTACCCAACTTCACCCCTTGAACGGTCAATACATTATCAGTAGGTAAATCTGGAGCAGGTAAATTTCCATAATTTAATTGATAAGGTGTTTCATCTATTAGAATGGTGTTATTGACAGGTGCATCATCTTTTTTACAAGCGACCATGATGATTCCCATCGTCAAAAACACTAAAATTATTTTTTGTAAGTTCATTGTTATTAATTTAATTTTTGAAAAGAGGATTATCTACAAAAGCCTCGTCAGTCAATGTTTTTAAAAATAAAATGAGTTCGCTTCTTTCTGTTTCAGTAAGTGTGAAGGGTTGGAGTAATTCACTTTTGTTAGAATGATTTTTTCCTCCAGTTTCATAATGTGAAATAATTTCTTCTAATGTTTCCATCGAACCATCGTGCATATAAGGTGCAGTCAACTCAATATTCCGAAGTGTGGGTACTTTAAATTTTGCTCTATCATTTTCATCTCCTGTCAATCGAAACCTGCCTGGGTCGGAATAATCTTCATAAAGTCCATTATTTTCAAAAGCATAATTCGTGAAATTAAAGTCATTGTGACAATTACTACATCCAGTTTTTTCTCCAAAAAATAAATCCATCCCACGGATTTCCGCATCCGTAAATACGTTGTTATTACTTTGGAAAAAATATTGGTCGTAGCGACTATTTCCACTTATCAAACTTCTTTCAAAAGTAGAAATGGCTCTCGTCAAGACAAATGCATCCATACCACCACGGTCGTAAGTAGCTTTCGCCATTTGCTGATAAGCAGCATCTTTTTGTAATTTTTCAACAATCAATACCACGTTAAAATCAAATTCATTATGCTCTTGAATCGGCACTAGAATTTGCATTTCCAAAGTAGGTATTCCGCCTTCTCTAGTATAGTAGGGATGATAAGCCACATTAGCAAGAGTAGGAGAATTACGAGTTCCAATAGTTTCTTCCACTCCTAAACTAAAATCTACTTTATCACTAAAAGCGTTCTCTGCCAAATGACAAGATGCACAAGAGATAGAACTATCTCTGGAAAGTACAGGGTCGTAAAAAAGTTTTTTTCCTAACTCCCAACGAGCTTTGGAAAATTCATTATCCAAAGGGAAAACAGGTTCTGGAAATCCTTCGGGAATAATTAATATCATTTCCTCTTGTAAAATAGGAAGTTCCTTCTCTTTCTGACATGCCGTCAGGAAGACTAAAAACAGACTAAATAGGAGTATGATCTTTTTCATAAAAAATAAAAACGGTAGCAGTTGGGAAATAGGGTTTCCCAACTGCTACAAAATGATTGAAAACTTATTTTACTATCCATTTTTCAAATGCCATAGGTTCGCCATCTTTCCATAAGTGAATAAAAAATACACCTGAATGATTGCTTGTCAATTCAATATTTTGTTCTCCAGAAGAGACTTGTTGGGTTTGTAAAACTCGACCTGTCAAGTCGGTCAAAGTTATTTGATAATTATCTGCAGTTGGCAAATTCAAAACAACATTTGTATTTTTATCAAAAGAAGGATTTGGTTGAATTGAAAATTTCCCTTCAAAAGTTAGGTCAACCGTTTCAACAGGAACTTCACCTTCAGGAAAGAAAACTTCGGTTTCGAAATTATTTAATAAAGTGACAGACGCTCCAGTTTCACCGTGAGTAACTGTTCCTCCTGATACATCTAAGCCATTATTAAACATCCCTAAATAATCAGCATCTATACTTATAGTCAAAGCAGTTCCATCAAGAGTTCCTTCAATTGGCATTGATACTGTTTTGTAGTTTTGGTCGCCTAAAGCATGAATTTCATAAGTGGTATTAACGTTAGCACCTGCTTTTCCTTCTAAAGCAATAAAACGATAACCTGCTGTCCATCCCCAATGCATTGAAGGGTTTTGTGGAGCAAGTGGATGTGTGGAAGGATAAGAACTTGGGTCTTGGTGATTTCGATCTGGATGAACACCAACAGAAAAACTAATATTTTCTACAGATGTAATATCAAAAGAACCTAAGTTTAATTCAGCTAAATTATTTGAGTTAATTAAAAAATGTTCGGTAGTTTCAGTAACCATCCCTCCATCATGAGTAATGATGAAATTATTCAAATAATATTGAAGACGAGTAATTTTTAAATCGTAACCATCATAACAAGTTACAGGAGAATTCATTGCAAAATCCTCTGTTCCGAATTTGTGATTAATTTTAACGGTAACATCATTTTGGGCAAAAAGACCAATAGTAAAGCAAAAACTGAGGAGTGTAAATAATTTTTTCATGAAGTATAATTTTTTAGTTTAGAAAAACTCTGCTGTGATTGAAAATCTATCACAGCAGAGATTATTAGTTTATTGTAAAATAACTTTTTCAAAAAGTGAAAACTCTTGGTTAAAGATATTTAAAATGTATGCACCTTTTGGAAAAGTTGCTAAATTTAATTCATGTATTTTGCCTTGAATATTTCCAGAAAGAATTGTTTTTCCAGCCAAGTCAATCAATTGAAAATTAAGATCATCATTGAAATCAGGAATTTCCAATTTGATATTTAAAATATCATTTGTAGGATTAGGACTAATGTGGATAGCATTTTTATCTTCAGGTGAATTAGTTGATACAGGATCTCCAACTTCCACTTTGGTTACAGAATTTGTCAACCGGTTAGTATACCAAATATTTCCATCAGGACCTATTTTAATTCCCGTGATTCCTGTTTGCTCAGTAGCAATTCTTCCTAATTCCGCAAAATTATTGTCTATATCGTATATGATAATATCTCCGTTGGCATAATCACTTACCAATAACCGATTTTCCATAATTTCAATTCCACAAGGTCTTTCCAAACCATTGTCAATAATAACTTCCCAAGTTGTATTCACTACTGATGAGTGTTCTGCCAATGGTTCATTAATCTCTGGAAGCGTTCCACCAATATTTCCAGAATTAATATCCAATCGAAGTATTCTATCATTTCCATTATCCACTATGTATAACCAGCCATTTGTTTTATCCAAAGTCAAATGATTCGGAATATCTCCATCTCTTTGAACGTTGAAATCTTTGTATCTTCTCACGATGCCATCTGCGTGATCATCGTTTCCAGGACCATGGTCATCAACAAAATCATAGAAAACGATTTCATTATTCCAACCATCAAAAACCCAAAACGCATTTTCAGTTTCACTAGCGATTCCCATACTGTATGGACTTCCATGTAACATATCTAAGTGACTTCCATTGCCACCTGAAGGTTGAGCATATATATCAGGATCGCTAGACCAAAGAGTTGGACCTGTGAAAGTGCCATTATTGTGATTGGCATCTTGCACTCCTGCTGAGGTAGCGAAATTTCCATTATCACTAAAAGCTAATGCTGTAGGGAGTGACATAAAGTGCCAAGCATTTCCATCTACACGATGTAAACTTGATTGGTCAGGTTCTCCAGCATTATAAAAAGTAGTTGTACTTCCGCCGTCTGCTTCAATTCTTTGATTAACTACCCACAATTCATTTTTAGCAAGGATTGGAAAGAAATCTAAATCAGTAGGTTTGTTGAGATTATCTGAGCCGGTATTTATGGGTGAAAAAACAGGAATAGTATTTAGGTAATCATCAATGATATTTGGAGCAATAACTTTTGGGAAAATTTCAATTTCAAAATCCAAAGCATTATTAGTTTCATCTTCATCAATCATTCCATTAACTGAAGTTATTTCAACATCGACATTATAAACTCCTTCCGCTCCAGGCGTCCAAGGAGAAGGCAATGAAAAATTATAATATTCAAAACTTTCAATATTTAATCCAGTCAACGTTTCAATAACTGGTGATCCACCATCTGGAGTATAAGTGATTTCTAAATTTTCAATAGGAGTTACTCCATTATTAAGAATTGTTCCACTTATGGTTAATTCGTCAGATAATTCTGCAAAAGCTTTAGAATCAATTTCAACCAAAGCTGCATCGAGAGTAGGAGGTACCACCAATTTGACATTATCAAGTGCCATTCCGTAAACCCAACCTCCATCATCATTATAATGGAAAGCGACAATGACAGAACTTTGCCCTGCATAATTACTTAGATTAACTATATGAGTATCCCAATCTCCATGACCATGCAGGTCTTCCAAAACAGTCCAAGATTGCATATTATCTGTAGAAACCTCAATTGTTCCAATTTCGGTAGCTCCTTGATAACTCTGTGCACCAAAAAAAACATCGACTTCTAAAATAAGCGAAGTCATATTAGTCATATCTAAAGCAGGCATGATTAGATAGTCTGCACTTTTATCACAATTACAAGCATCGTCATTTGTACCGATAATATATTGAGATCCATTATCCATAACTGGCCAATAAGCACTAGTGAGATCATTTGCTGTACTTACATTCCAACCATTGTCAGAAGCGTTAGTAGTAATTGACCAATCTGCGGGAAGGTCTCCACTTTCAAAATCTTCGGAGTAAATTACTTGTGCATTTAGATTTCCAGAATGTATAAATGCTAGAAAAAAACAGAGGGTAAAAAATTTATTCATAATATTTTTTTTAAAGTTTAAAACAAATTAGTGTTGGTGACCATCTTTGGTATGTGATTCTAATTTCACATAATCCATTCCGCAAACAGGACAGGTTCCTTCTGAATCACTACCGCTGTCCTTGCAATGCATTGGGCAAACATAGGCAGAAGTATATGCAGTATTTTCTCCATGAGGAGTGTTTGGAGTGGTGGTGGTTTCTTTTGAGGTATCGGTGTTTCCACAAGAGGTAATTGATAACCCCACAAAAAGAATTAGGCAGATACCAATAGATTGAACTAGAATTTTCATGACTAGAATTTTAATCTTAGATGAATAAATAACATCAACTAATTGAAGAATCAATTAGCTTGTTATATTGAAATTGTTAATATAAAATAAGGATAGCCACAGCGGCAGATAGCCGTGAGGTCAAAAAAAGGATGGAAATTCTAGCAAAGAAAAATTTGAAAAAGGATGGAAACATCCTTGGATATCAGAGGTGGTTTATAATTCAGATAGTCTATATCAAGCCATTGATATTTTGTGGTTTTCAATAAGTTGATAGGAGAAGCAATAATTTTAATAGTTGGAAAATCTACTTCTTGAACTGAATAGTCTGTAAAGTTTTGATTTTGATTCGATTTGAAGAAAGACGCTTTATTTTGACAACATGGTGTTTGGTTGGCTTCATCTTGACAAGAATTCTCTGAAGGGTAATGTCCTTGAACTATCGCACAACAATTGGTGGGTTCTACAAATAATGCGCTGTATTTATATTCTCCAGTACAGAAATGGGAATTGATAGTCAGTCCAGTCGTACTGAAAAATAGAAAAACAGCAAGTGTGATATGTAAAAACCTTATAATCAAAGTGTCTTTGTTTTATCCATAAAAATAGTGCTATTTTTTTTAAATGAAGAATTTTGAAAAAGAAATGCAAAATGGAGGTCAGATTTCTTCAGGATTTTTTTTGAAAAACTTTTTCGTACTGGGGGGAGGGAGGCGACGGAATTTTGGGGATGTCGTTTGGATTTTAAGTAGAAAAGGGGACACACTCGATTTAGTTATTTTTCAAATAACTCAGGGAAAATGGTTTTAAATAAATCGTCGTAATCATGGTTTTGTTGGGGACGATTACTGTGATAATTATCTAATTTGATTTTCAGTTTACCATTTCTATCATCTTCTATGATTGAGTTTATTCGGTCATATTTTTTCATAGCGGTATAAAATAAGTCTCCAAATTTTTGATATTGGTAAAATGCTTGATGCAACACTTGAATCATTTTAGTAAATCGAAACCCAAAGATTTTATCCATTTTTAAGGAGAAGAGTATATTTAATGGTTGTTGAACCATGGGAATTTTTCTCATTAAATCTAGTTCTTTTGACTTTAAAAAATAAAAAGCATAGACAATCCCATCTAGATATTCTTTATCTTCATTTTCAATATTTTCCTTGTATGTTGTTTTTAAGAATTCTTCGTCTAACCGATATTTATGGTTAAAATTTCCTTCTAAATAATGAATTGCAATATCCTGTTTTATATTTTTTGATGGGTTTCTAAAATAATTCTGCAAAGGAGACATTCTATTATATGCTTGTTCTTTTTCTTCATGATATTTTTTCCAATATTTTTCTCTTTCTTTTTTTCCTTCTTCCTCTTCAATTCTCTCAAGTTCTAGAATTCTATTTTCTTCTTCTAATTTTTTCTTTTCAATCTCCGAATTTAAAGCTTCCTTCATTTTATCAAATTCCCCTTCTGAATCATAAAAGAAAGTTTTGTAATCCTTTTCTCTAAACGTAATCTTATCTAGTGTTACTAATTCATTTTTCCATTCAAAAATGATTTCTTCATTTTCTCTAACTGGTATAGCATAATAACACTTTAAAACGAGGTCATTTTTTTCAGTTGACTTTTCTATTGCTTCAGAATCTAATACAAACGCATTTAAATTATTTGTATAAATAATATCTTTTTCCATAAACCTTAGTGTGTCATCCTCAGGGTTAAACTTATGGAAAATCCACATTATATAGGTTTCTCGCTCTCTATAAAATTCTTGTCTAGAAACTATAACATCAAGGAAAGTAGTAGAGAGTTGTATTTCAAAAACAAGATTTTTATCAATATAAATTGATTGAATATCAGGTTGCTTCCATTGTTTTGAAATAGCTAAATCTTTATACCTTTTCTCTTTTTCTGGATTTGAAATACCTTTATTCGAATTCTCATTTTCTTGAAGCCGTTCATGAATAAAAGATTTTATATTATCATGTAAATCACTTTCTTTTGCACCATTATACTTGATGCATCTAATTTCTTCTCTTGTAAGTTTTGTATTAGTTTTTATGTGGCAATCTTCGCTGTCCTTTAAATGGGCGAAATGTAAAACAGGAGCATTACGGTTTTTGTAATTACCCTTTCCTCCACTAATTTTCACATATTGCTTGCAATAGTAACAAACAAATTTGGGCTTTTTATTTTGAATAGCTAATTCAAGCAGTCCTCTTTGCTGAAAAATTATTCTATCTTCTTGAGTAAAGAATTCGCTTGCAAAAATTTCTTCTCCAGACTGCATATCGAGAACGGATTCAATTCGTCGCTTAGATTTTTCATTAGTCATAATCAAAAAAGTGATTGTAAATAATATGATTATTTTTCCTAATAAATATAATCAAAACATTTTAGAGATAAATTTTTTGTATCGAAGTTTTAGATTATTTTTTTGAATTACTATCTTTTGAGACGACCAAAAAACAAAGATGTCGCCTCTTTTATCATAAAAAAGGCGACATCTATATCCCAGCAAAAAATCAATTCTCACGGAAAAAAACTTACGAAATTGAACTTCCTTGTTCCAGCCTGTTCAATCCAATTCTCAATATCTTCCAAACTAAGCTTATAATTTTTCACCAAAGAATTTTCATTCCCCGCCATCCATCCACCAATATTTTCCAAAATACTTTCCGCATCTGCTTCCGCCAAAATATGAAGATTAATAGTAGAACCAGTAAATGGATTTTGATAATTCCGTTGACTAAAATGAAGAATTTGAGCATCAAGTTCACTCATCCCAATTTGCTTTAAATCAGCCAGTTCAGCATGGAGCAAAAGTAAACTGGAATCAATTCCTAATCGTGAACTAATTTGTTGACGAGCGTTTGGATTGGAAAGTAGGAGCAATAATTCATATTCATTATGAATGGAAATACCTTTTTGGTTGAGATAGAAAATGAAGTCACACAAGCGATTTGGAATTACTTTTTTTTGAAATAATAAAATGGTATCAATTTTATAAATAGATAGAGTTGTGGAAGGAAATACATCAGTTACTTTTTCTTTTGGAAAGAAGAAAACACAAATTCCGCAGAGCAAAATAGAAACTAATAGCATCAGCTTTTGAGTGGCGTTTAGTCGCATAAAATTTGGGTTATTTATCCTGAAGAAAGACATCGAGGTAAAGGGTACTTTGTTCTAAAAGCATAGAATCTAAATTAAGAGTCAACGAATTATTTCTTAGACAATCTTCAATCAGTTTCCATTCGCAATCGGTTTGCTCTTCATAGCAAAGTCTAAATTCGGACTGACAAATCCGATGATTTGGAAAAGTGAAAAACAATATACTTCCGCCGTCTGTCCAACTGACTTCCAAACCTGTTCCCCAATCTGTCCATTCGAAGCAAGTGAAAGGTGCGTAGTAATTATAACCTTGGAGGGAAAATTCAATGATGACTTTTGTGCAAGTATCGATTGGGCAAGGAGCTGGCTCGATAGGTTCGGAAGTGGAAAATGAGCAACTGAAAATGATGATGGAAAGGAAAAAAATAAAATGTAGGCGTTTTCTCATAGTCTATATTTTGATGTCGCTAATGTAATGTAGGATTCTCTAAAAGTTAGGGTATGGGCAGAAAGTGAAACAACCTTAGATTATTTCCTAACAGAAATATGAGCCATTAATACTTTGGGGTGAGTACCAACTGTCGAGCTAAACGCTTTGTAAAATGATGACCGATTTTGAAAACCGACTTCGGTCAGTAAGCCTTCGATTGTTTTGAGTTTAGCTTCTCCTTCTACGATTTTTTTTAGAAATGCTTCAATCCGATAGCAATGAAAAAAGGAAGTGATACTTAGTCCCGTAGCTTGGTTAATAGTTTGAGAAAGGTATTTTTGATTGGTGTCTAGGCTTTTGCAAAGTTGTAGAATATCGGGAGGGAATCGCCAGATTTGATTTTCGTCTTCAATAATTTCATGAAGCTTCCACCATAGAGCGTTTAGTTTATGGGGAGTGATGTGAGAGGTGCGGTATCTTTGGAGGGAGTTAATTTTTCTTTTCATAAAATGGGTTTTAGAAATATTTAGCGACTGATAAAATTTGCAATTCGAGTTCTAATAATTCTCTTTGCTTTTGAAAAATATCGTATTCTTTTTTCTTCAATGCTTGTTCGGCTTTCAAATATTCGGAAGGTGGAATTTCGATTTTATAAGCCTGGTCTTTTTTGATTTCAAAAAGTTGCTGGTCATATTTGAATAAGTCTAGGAGAAAGGAAATGTCTTGTTCTAAAAAGTGATGTTGGCGAAGTAGATTTTTTAAACGTAACTTTTCTTTCTCTAAAGTGAGTTGATGCTTTTTGTAAATGGATTGTTTTTTTGCGACGACTTGCGCTTTGTCTTTTTGGTTTGCATACAATAAGTTAGATGACCATGAAACTGCTGGGCGAGGTTTTCCTTCTAATGTATATGTCACTCCGATAGTTGGCAAATATTTTAGCCATTTCTTTTTTTGAGTAGTCTGGAATTCAGCTAACTCACTTTCGAGTTGTAGTTGATAAAAAGATTCCATTGCCGAAAAGAGTTGAGACTCTGATGGCAAGGAATCTATAGCAAAAAAGGCGCAAAGCAACAATAATTTCATAGTGACGATTACTAGGTTTTGGGAGCAATTTCTCCAAGCTCAGGAATTTCTTCTTCATGAATTGACTCTTCAATAATTTGAATTGGAGGATGATAATTCACCGATAACTCGACAGTAGAATTTCCAGTTAGAGTATCAGCTCTCCATACCTTCAAAGACTCGCCCAACAATTTATTGGCAAGTCTATCTTCGTTGGATAAAACTTCATAGGTGAATTCTGCGATGTAATATTTACTGCCTTTTCCTTCGCCTTCTTTTTTCGTTTTTTCAATAGGCGTGACCGTCAGAATCACTTCCGATAAATTGACTTCATCATAAAATAAATCATGCGTTCCTTTCTCTAAATTTTCCACGCTATAGCCATGAAATAACAAGCTGCACACGTGACCCAATTGATTAAGGAAAAAGAACTCTACCCATTTCTTCAAGCCATAGCCTAAAATATCATCTTGAAAAATCCGATAGGAAATTGGAATAAAAGAGAGTGGTTCTCCCTTTTGAGTGATGTTCTTTTCACTCAAACTAAAGAGACCTCGACTAGCATCAAAACGATAATGACGAGGAAAACCTTCTCGGTATTTGATTTGTAATTCACCCTGTAAATATACTCATTAGTAAACCATTCTCAC
>CAYGRM010000231.1:0-10821 GCA_964352225.1 uncultured Saprospiraceae bacterium
CGGAAAGAGATACATTTTTTCCATCAAAAGCCCAATCATCAATGTTTCTATTTTGAATATTTTCAGTTGTTTTCCAAGTGGTCTTTATTTTTGAAAGATTGCGAATAGGTAATTTTTTTAATTTTTGGAAATCTACATCTGCGGGAAAACTGGCAAAATATGCTTTGTTGGGTAGATACTGTAACAATACAATTCCAAGGGCTTTAATTTCTCTTTGAACTTTTGCATTTGGAATTTGATAAAATTGGAGAAGACGAAAATATTTCCCTTCCACTAATTCCTCTTTTTCAAAAAGGCTTTCTTTTTTAAGCGATTTAAAATTTTCATTTAAAATCACTTTCTCATTTTTAAATAAAATGTCAAATGAAGGTGACGTCATCTGAGCATTTATTTTTCCTAAAAAAAAGAAGCAAATAAAGATAATTGAAGAAGAAAGTATTTTTAAATATTCGTTCATCCTATTTTTTCATTTTAAAATTAGTGGAAATGTTCCCTATTCACAAGGTGACTTCGAGTCGAATGTCGTCAAATTAAGGAAAACCTAGTAGTTTTTTTACCACAGATTTTCACAGATTATAAAAACATGAATCTGTGAAAATCGGTGTAATCTGTGGTGTTTTTTTTAAGCCATCGTAAGTGCTATGCAAGGTTCAAAAAATAATAATGGGCAACTTTCTTAAGTTGATAAAATTCGACTTCGAGTCACCTTGTGAGCAATGATGTACAAAAATAACAAACGCCCAACGATACAATAGTGAACCGTTGGGCGTTAATTTTTTATGCTTAAAGCAGTTTTACTTTATCAAAGTGATATACCCTTGAACCTCTTGTGGCATTCCTCTTGGACTGGTATAACTTACTTGACAAACATAAACACCAGCAGGCATTTTTCCTCCTCCGTTATATTTTCGTCCGTTCCAACCTTCGTCAGGATCTCTCGTTTCAAAAACTAATTCTCCCCAACGATTCCAAACTTGGAAGGAATAATCACGCATTCCTCGATAATAACCAACGCCTTTAAATTCATCATTTACAGCATCCTCATTTGGCGTAAAAGCATTTGGCAAAAAATATCGAACTTCAGGTATCACATCTACCACCTTTTGAATAGTATCTTGACAACCTGCCTCT
This sequence comes from uncultured Saprospiraceae bacterium, assembly GCA_964352225.1. GTDB lineage: Bacteria > Bacteroidota > Bacteroidia > Chitinophagales > Saprospiraceae > CAJQQY01. Next base: position 1,132 of record CAYGRM010000231.1, read on the forward strand.
GTGGTGACAATTAATTCGACAACTTGCAGACCAGTATCCGGAAAGGAAAAAGATGGATTTTCCTCATAAGAAAAACCTTGTCCGGCAAAATCCCATTGCCATTTGTAATCTCTTATCGAGTTATCAAAGAAATTCACCTCAGGCATAAAATTGGTAATTCGATCAGGGCCAAAATAAAAATCCGCTTCTGGAAAGGAGTCAACTTTTATCAAATTGGGGAAAGTTCTTTCCGTATAACATCCAATTGGGGAGGTAATTCCTACATTAATGGTGTATTCACCGGGTTCATCATAAGTATAACTAGGACTGATAGCTGTTCCAATTCCGCCATCTCCAAAATCCCAAACAATTTCATAGGTATCATCAATTGGAGTGGAGAGATTATTAAAAAATACATTAAGAGGTGCACATCCAGTAAAAGAACTTGGCTCAATGACAATGAGCGGTGGTACTGGCAGCCAGGTTGCTTCTTGAGTTATCTCATTTGAGCAACCATTTTCGTCGGTAACTGTTAGTGTGACAAAATAAATACCCGGATCTGTATAATTAAATACCGGATTCTGTTCATCAGATGATTCTCCATTTCCAAAATTCCACGACCAATCACTTATGTCAGAGGTAACTCCACCTGACATATCAGTATAAACAACTGGTCCAGCAACACAAGTATCATATTCAAAAGTGAAATCAACCATTGGTGGTTCAAAAATCTCCACAGAAATGGTAGCTGTATCACCACAATCAGTTCCTGGATTAAGAATCAACACACCTTCATAAACTCCATAACCTGGAAAAGTTACATCGATACTTTGTTGATTTAATGAAAGTGGGTTCACTCCACCTAAATCAAATTCCCATAGATATTCATTGATAAATTGAGAAGAAGGTGCCACAAAATTAAACGTTGTATCTCCATTACAATTATAAAATTGGAATAATGGATCTGTCTGAATCAAATCATCTCCATCAACAGAAGCAACCACCGTCGGTTCACAAAAGGCCACATTGAATTGAAAATCTCTTTGAATCGTACTCAATAAAACTCCATTCCGATATTCTTTCACACAAATACCCACTACGAATTGTCCCTCTGCATCTGGCATCCCTGTCAAAATTCCGGTTGCAGGATCAATACTCATGGCCGGACTTCCTCCTATTGGATCAAGCGGGGCATAAGTTGGCCCAGCAAAAGTTACGTTATCATATGGTGGCGGTGCATCCGGATTGGGATTAGTTCCATCAAAATCCGCAGCATTCCCTGGTGTTTGCCAACCAGCTGTTCCTCCACCTTTTAATGGGCTACATAATTCGTAAACTAATAAATCACCATCAACATCTGTGGCAGAATGATCAAAAGTTAACTGCTCATTGACACAAATTACGATAGGTGGAAATTCATTAAAAGTAGGGGTATTATTACACAATGCTTGTGCTTCAGTTGTGATCTCTACATAAAATGTTGCGCCAGTTGATTCTGGTTCAATAATATTATTGATAGAATTGTTTCTACAACATCTTTGATAAATGATATAATAACTTTCGTTACTCAATGGTAAATTGATATTTCCAATATTATTATCACTCAAGTTAAAAACGTACAATCCTTCCTCCACGCACACATTGGAAGGCAATATCAAACATGGATTATTAATATCTGGTTGAATATCTGTGACCACCGGATCTGGCATAGTGATTCGATCAAATTCATTCATTAAATCATTTCCATTGTAGATGGACATTCGTCCATTTCCTGGCCCATCGAATCCGGCACCATTTCCTTGACAATCACGATAAATTTTCATTGTAATTTCATAATCGCCATTTCCTAAACAAACATAGGTTAGTTCCCCTCCGATCACGTGGGCTGAATGAAGATAGCTGAGTGGAAATAAAAAGATAAGAAAGAGAATTGTTCGTAGATTTATTTTCATCACTTGTTTTTTTATTGGATTTTATAAAAATCCTGCTGTTGTTAGTAGTTGGAACAAAAGAAAAATTCGGGAATTTGTTAAATCAGTAGATTGGTCAAATGATTCCAATGTAATTTCGGAATTTTTAACAGAAAATGCACCTTTTTTGTTTTGAATTAAACAACTATTGGAATTTAGGTCAAAATCACGGCAATTTTATAGCGTAACAGGTAATCCTTTTACTATTTCACAATCGTCGCAAACCCTTTTAATTCAACATCTCCTCCCCGAGGACCAGTATATTGAACAACTACGACATACACCCCAATGGGCGAATCTTTTCCAGTATTTAATTTTTTACCATTCCATCCTTCATAGGGATCGTTCGTTTCGAAAACCAATTCTCCCCATCGATTCCAAATGGTCATACTGAAATTTTCCATTCCTACAAAAAAGCCTTTTCCAAAAAACTCATCATTGACCGAATCAAAATTTGGAGAAAATGCATTTGGTAAAAAATATGCCACCTTTGGTACGACATCAATAATTTGAGTTAAGGTATCTTGACAGCCTGATGGATGAGTAACAATTAAAGTAACTTCTTGCAATCCTGTATCTGGGAAAGTATAAGTTGGATTTTGTTCAAAGTTATTATCTAAATCATTAAAATTCCAAAACCATTGTACCGCATCAATTGACAAATCTGTAAACTCTACATCTGGCTGGAAATTAGTGGGAGGATTAGGTGAATAAATAAAATCCGCAATTGGAGATGCTTCTACAGTTATCAAATTAGGGAAAAAATCGCTTATCTCACAACCGATAGGAGAAGTTACAGAAAGGGACACATCATAAATTCCAGGTGTCTCGTAAATATAGGTTGGACTTATCTCACCACTTGTATTTCCATCTCCAAACTCCCATACAATATCATAAGTATCATCAATTGGTGAGGAAAGATTATTAAAAAATACAACTTGTGGAACACATCCCTTAAAAATACTGGGCTCAACAATCAGAATTGGAGGCGCAGGGTACCATTCAATAATTTGAGTCGTATCATCCACACACCCATTCATATCTTCTACAGTCAAGGTTACTGGAATATTTCCAGGAGCAGAATATAGATAATTAGGGCTTACATCATTACCTGTATTTCCATCTCCAAACTCCCAAAGATTTCCAGTTATTGCCCCAGCACCAGAGGCAGAAAAATTAGTAAAACTTACTGGACCAGCAACACAAGTATCATAGGCATAGGTGAAATCCGCATTTATTTCAGGAAAAATATTTACAAAAATAGTTGCCGTATCATCACAAGGCGACCCTTGATTTAGGACTAATTGACCTTGGTAAGTTCCTAATCCTGGAAAGGTAATCGTAGAATTTTGAGTAGTTGCAGTTGCAGTATCTCCATTGTTTAAATCGAAACTCCAATCATAAGTATTGATAAAATTTTGATCAAAACTTTGATCTATAAAAGTAATGGTATTGTTACCACATGAGTTAACTACAAATTCATTCCCATTGATTACTTCATCATTTTGAATTTGCGCAAAAACCGTTGGCTCACAACTTTCAACATTAAATTGAAAATCACGCCTTACTACACTCAACAATACTCCATTTCGATATTCCTCGACACATACACCTACCACAAATTGTCCTAAAGCATTTGGGATACCTGTAATCAATCCAGTTGCTGGATCAATAGCCACTTGGGGGTTACCGCCCATAGGATTAATTGGACTATAAGTTCCACCAACAAAAGTTACATTTTGAAAAGGTGGTGCTGAATCTGGATTTGGAGCTACTCCATTCGGAGATGATGCCAAAGAAGGATCTCCCATGGTACCTAGTGTTCCTCCCCCCACTTTTGGACTACAAAATTTATAAACCAATTGGTCTCCATCTGGATCAGTTGCTGAATGGTCAAAATTAACTGGCTCATTTGCACAGATAATTATAGGAGGAAAATTATTGAAAGTTGGACTATTATTCACACAACCCGTAGAAGTTTGCTGTGCCTCAGGAGTTAATTCAATAGTATAAGTTGCTCCCGTTTCTCCTGGATTGATAATATTGGAAATTGAATTATTTCTACAACATCTTTGATAGACAATATGGTAACTATTGGGGTCAGTCGGTAAGGTTAAAGTAAAGATATAAACCCCTTCTTCCACACATACATCATCTGGAATAATTAAACAAGGGTTAGAAACATCTGGTGGAATATTAGTGATACTTGGAGCGGCTAATGTGACCGTAGGAATATGAGGAACGACAGTACCATCTTTGTAAACAGTAACTGAACCTTCCGTAAATGCTCCTGGAGCAGAATCAAATAAAGCCCCTGTACTTGCACAATCTCGGTAAATCCTCATCGTAAATTCATACTGATTATTACCCAAACAAACATAGGTAATTTCTCCTCCGATGATATGAGCAGCTTCGGCGTTAAAAAACGCTAAAATTGAGATGATGGCAATGGTTAACTTTTTCAATACTTTCAAACTTAAGTTTTAGTTGAATGAGGTAATTAGCTTATTCACGATATTGGTTTGGATTGAAATTAAAGCTTATACTTAATAGTATCAATTTCAATGACTTACGTTGCTTCAATGTTTAAATAAATTTAACACTTTGTCAGTAATCTTACTTTCTAAAAATCGTGAGGATGGAAAGATATTTTCACTCAAAAGATAAACTGAATTTAAATATTTATTTTTTCAATAAAAAATAACATTCCATCAAATTTAAACGTTAATTATAACTTAAGACGCGAAAGTAATATAATAACAGTTGGGTAATTTGAATAATTAACACTTTAAATTTTTAATATATTGCGCCTAGCTGACTAATTGATTAAGTTTTGACAAAAAATATATCATTCTAAATCCTCCTTTCCGTTTTAATTTAAAAATTGAAACAACTACCCCAAAACCAAAAGTAATTTTTTGAATCCCCTATTTTCTTTTTTTATAAAAACCTGATTTAATTCATGTTGAAAATTATTTACAATTTATTTCGAAGTTTATTTCTCTCTTTTCAGATCAAGAAATCATGGCGAAATTTTAATCGCCTAGATTTCTTGGTGCTAATCTTCATAAAACAAGTCGAAATCATTGTTACTAATAGGAAGCATGGATTGAAAGACCTTAATCTACTTAACAATGATGCAAACTGACCTTCAACAATTAATTTTCGGTAAAGACAATCTCGAAACAATTACCACAACTTTAGAAAATGGTGGATTGATTCTTTATCCTACTGACACCATTTGGGGAATTGGTTGTGACGCCACCAACGAAGATGCTGTCCAACGAATCTATGATCTTAAAAAAAGATCTTATGACCAACCTTTCGTGCTTTTAGTCAACTCCATCGAGATGCTCAAAAATTATGTCGAACAGGTTCATCCAAGAATTGAAACTTTATTGCTTCATCATGTACAACCGCTCACGGTGGTTTACGATCAAGCTAAAAATTTACCTCCTGTCGCTCATGCTCCAGATGGAAGTGTAGCTATTAGAGTCGTACAAGATTCTTTTTGCAGAGAATTGATTCACCAATTTGGAAAACCTATTGTTGCCTCTGCTGCTAATATTATTGGGAAACCATACCCAGCTAATTTCGGAGGAATTAGTTCTGATGTAATTACAGGAGTGGATTATGTGGTAAAATGGAAACAAGGGGATAAGCAACTTGGCCAGCCTTCGGTAATTGCAAAATTTTCGGAAAAAGAAGATTTCATTTTCTTACGTGAGTAATTTTCTAAATTAATTGTGACATCAATTAAGGCATTTAAGGAACATATAAGTTGATTGTAAAAGACTTAAATGTTTCTTAAATGCCTTTATTTGATTCCATAAAACGTTCAACTTTTATATTTTTAAGGAAAAATACCAAACATGCTATATTTCAAATATTTTATCACCATTTCTATTCTTCTTTTTTCTTCGACAGAAAATCCTTCTTCCAAGATTGCCAATTCCAGTCGAATTGCTTGGGAAGAAGATTATCAATTAGATTGGAATGATTTCAAAGGTCGAGCACAAACAACCAGTTCGTTGGATGCTTACACGATGCTAGGAATTTCGATTGAAGTAATTGGGCAGAAAGATGGCCAAGTTGATATGGGCGTTTTTGGATATTTTGAAAAAAACAAAAGTTGGGTAAAACCTGGAGAAAAAACCGATCATCTTCTTGCACATGAACGAAGGCATTTTGATCTCTGTGAAATATACCGAAGAAAATTGATTGAAAAATTAGAAGATAAAAAATCATATAAATATGATTCATTTAGCGATGATGTGGGGAAAATTTTTAATAAAAATTTTGAAGAATATACCAAAGAACAAGAACGCTACGACGAGGAAACTCACCACTCTCAAAAAAAAGAAGATCAAATCAAATGGAATAAATTTATCACCAAAGAGTTATTACGTTTGAAAAAATATGATAAAATTGCAGCTACTTTAAATGTAGTTGACAGTTAATAATTTTCAGTAGGCAGTTTTCAGTTGCCAGCTGTCTACTGAAAACTGTTAACTGAAAAATTAAAAAAATGCAATTCGCAAAAGCCATACTACAATACGATGATCATACCGTAGAATTTCCTTTTAACAAAATGACTTTTTTTGATGAGTTGTATGTCGACTTCAAGCAAATCGACCATGGAAATTATCAAACCTACCACCTCGCTATCCATCCGAAGCAACCTATTCAAATCAAGAAATTATCGCTAATTTTTAATCACCCTTATCTGTCGGATGAGGATCCTCGCATTTTTTGTAATGGTTACCAATCATGGTCAGAAAGTCGTGAATATCAACTAGGCGAAAAAATAGAACAACTAAAATTTTGGGCAAAAAGTCGCCAGTATTTCGGAGATGAACACATCCAAGAAATTCCACGAGGCAAAAATAAATTTCACTCTTGGACTTATACTTATATTAAAAACCAACAGGTAAGCAATAATTTAACACTTCTAGGTTCACTCAAAGAGAATGCAGCTTTCACCTATTTTGTCCATGATGCAAATACTCAACAACTCATCGTAGAGAAAGATTGTAATGGCCTAGAATTAAGTCACTCCTTCCCTATTTTAGATCTTTTTGTTGGAAATGGAAAAGAGCAAAAGATTTTTGATCAATGGAAACATGAAATGGACTTCCCTGCACTTCGTACAAAGCCAAGTACGGGTTGGACCAGTTGGTATAATTACTACACCGATATTTCAGAAGAGATTATTCTAAAAAATCTTAACGCATTTGTCGAGAAAAATACACCGCTCGATTATTTCCAAATTGATGATGGATATCAAACTCAAGTGGGTGATTGGTTGAGCATCAAATCTTCTTTTCCAAACGGAATGGCAGCTGTTGCTCAAAAAATAAAACAAGCTAATTACAAAGCTGGAATTTGGTTGGCACCATTCGTATGTGATGCAAAATCAGACATTTTTAAAAATAAAAAACATTGGTTAGTTAAAGATAAAAATGGAAAACTGCTTGTCGCTGGCAACATCAAATTGTGGGGCGGAAATTTTTACGTCTTAGATTTTTATCAAAAAGAAGTACAAGACTATTTAATGCAAGTCATCGGGATTTTTACAAAAAAATGGGGCTTCGATTTTCTTAAATTTGACTTCCTTTATGCCGTTTGTATTCTCCCCACAAAAAATAAAACTCGTGGTCAAATCATGCACGATGCCATGGATTTTTTAAAAACTCAAGCTGGTGATAAAATGATTTTAGGCTGCGGAGTTCCTCTAGGAAGTGCGTTTGGAAAAGTTGATTTTTGCCGCATTGGAACAGATGTTCATTTGCAATGGGAAAATAAAATACAACGATTTAATGGCAATCGAGAACGGGTTTCCACGTTGCTTTCATTACGTTCAACTTTGGGTCGGTGGCAGTTGAATAATCGATTTTTTCAGAATGATCCAGATGTTTTTATTTTAAGAAATGACAACAACAAACTAACCCCACACCAACAATATACTTTACTGATAATCAATGTCTTATGTGGTAATTTAATCTTTACTTCTGATTTTATTGGAAATTATTCGAATGAACAATGGAGTGAATTTCAATTAATCTTTGAACTTCAAAATAGTGAAATAAAAGAGGTACAAAATTTGACCAATGATAAATATCTGATCTCTTTTCATCAAGGAGGAAAACGATTTGTTGCGGTATGTAATTTAAGCAATAAACAGACTTCTTTTTTGGTTAAAAAACAACAGATAGAATTAGAAGCATTTGAGTCAATTATTTTGAAATCGTAATGTAGCCCTAAGCTCCCACTTCAGAGAATAAGTAGTTTCAAAGCAGGAGCTTCGAAGTACGTAAAAAAAATTATATGAAAAAATTCCTTTTATCCTTCTTGCTTATTTTCGTTTTTATAACAATATATTCCCAAAAACCTTTTTACCATAAAAACAAGGTAATTAGTTGGGTGGGAGAAACGGAATTCACTTATTATTTGGAAGATTATGACCGCTTAAATTTCCAACCTTCTGATGAAATTCAACAAGAAACACGAAGCATAAAATTAGATCCATTTGCAACCTGTGAAGTTGGCAACGAAACTTATTTCACCAATTTTATTGTTAATGAAGTTTTAGAAAATCGACGAAAAGTTTCTTCCCTTGATGATGACCCAATGACTGAATCACAATTATTAAAAGTCTTTGGAAATATTTCAATGGATACGATACTTACTCTTGACCCTGAGACTAAGCAAAAAAAAATAGAGATTACAACAGTAGATCCAAAGTATCAAATTAAAGCTTTCAAAGTTAGACAATGGTGGTATTACGATGAGGAAAAAGAAAGTCTTGAATCGATGGTTCAAGCCATTGCTCCCATTTTATTTGATGAAAAAGACGATGGTTCGGTAACTCAAAAAGTCTTGTTTTGGATTGAAATGAAACAAGATGTCAATAAGAATTATAGCTATAATGATCCATCCATTATTTGGGCAAAGGAAACGCTTTCCACTTTATCTTTTAAAAATGTCAAAAAGAAAAAAGGTAGATCCAAAAAAACCCTAAAAAATCTTACTTATAAAGACCCCCAAAAAGGAAAAGGTCGTATCGTCGAAAATGATAGTTGGTACCCATATTGCGCCAATCCAATAAATAAAGATGATGTTCAAAAATCATTGGCAGCAACTGTGGATACCATAACTACTTACGATCCAGAAACTTATCTAGAAGAGATCAAAATCGTTAAAAATTCTAAAATCAATTATAAAGACTTCGAGTATTTTCGGGTTTTACAGCATTGGTATTTCGATAAATCAACTAATACTTTAGCGAGTAAAGTAATTTCAATTGGACCATTGCAAGATATTTTGGATACCAATGGAAAATTGAAATATAGAAGAGCTTTATACTATATCTTGAGTTCACAGTAAGATGAATAGTATCTTACTATTTTTTCATTCCGAAGAGCCTTACAAAATATCAAATTGTAAGGCTCTTTTAGTAAATAACCTCAGCAACTTTTCAGCCAACACTTTGTTTAATAACAAATGTGATTATCATCACTTTCTATCTCCAAAAAATCGACTAATTTTACAAAAAAAATAAAACATGAGTTATTTAGATTTATTCATTCAATCCTATAAAGATTTTGGAGGTTACATGTGGAATGAAATCACATTTCAGGTATCACCATGGTATGTGAACTATTTTTACTGGTTGATTGCATTGTCACTTTTTGTTTGGGCATTAGAAATAATGTTTCCTTGGAGAAAAAATCAGGCGGTT
>CAYGRM010000232.1:0-10767 GCA_964352225.1 uncultured Saprospiraceae bacterium
GGTGAAAAAAGACGCATAAAAAAATTAGCGACATAATTCAAAACAGTCTCTAAGTAAGAAGTTTTTTAAGTGGAAGAGTAAGTAGATAAAAAATAATTACGCATGCAAAAATCGATTGCCATTATATGTGCTGGAGGACCTGCTCCTGGAATCAATACCGTCGTAAGTACTGTAGCGAAAGTTTTTTTAAAAGAAAACTACAGAGTACTAGGTGTTCATCATGGATATCAGGGTTTGTTTTCTGAGGAAGCGCAAATTAAGGAATTCGATTTTGCACATGCGGATAGAATCTTTAGCAGGGGTGGTTCTACGCTTATCATGAGTCGATTCAAACCTAAGGATTCAGAATTCACAACTACTTTTTTTGAAAAGCATCATGTAAAACTGCTAGTAACTATTGGAGGTGATGATACCGCTTCCACCGCAAATCGATTGACCAAATTCCTAAAAGGAAAGGGCTTAGAAATTTCGAATATTCACGTTCCGAAGACCATTGATAATGATCTCCCTTTGCCTGGAAGGAATCCCACTTTTGGTTTTCATTCAGCCAAAGACGAAGGAGTCAGGATCGGGAATACTTTATACGAAGATGCTCGAACGACTGAGTCTTGGTTTTTGATGTCTTCGATGGGAAGGACTGCAGGACATTTAGCTTTTGGAATCGGTACAGCTTGCCATTTTCCAATGATTATCATTCCTGAGATGTTTAATAATACAAAACCGACTATTGATAAAATTATCAATTTGATGATTTCTTGCATTGTAAAAAGACATATTCAAGGAATTCATTATGGCGTAATTATCATCAGCGAAGGAGTTTTTCATATCCTAGAAGAAGAGGAAATTAAGAATGCAGGTATTCGTTTCACCTATGATTCACACGGGCATCCTGAATTAGGAAATGTAAGCAAAGCGAATTTTTTCAATATCCTTCTTCAAGAAAAATTACGAGCACTTGGATTGGATATTAAAAGTCGACCCAATGATGCAGGATATGAATTAAGATGTTGCCATCCTATTGGTTTTGATTTGACCTTGTGTACCCTTTTGGGAATTGGGGTCAAAAAATTATTCCAAGAAGGAAAAAGTGGATGCATCGTAAGTGCCGATGCTGAAGGAAATATACAACCGGTTTATTTGGATGATCATACGGATGAGAATGGAAAAGTAATTCCACGATTAGTAAATATGGAGTCAGAAATAGCTCAGCTATTTTTTCAAGGATTAGATTTTATAAAGGAAAAAGATTATTCAGCAGCTGAGGTTTATTTAAAAAACCCTGCGGAATATAATTTTAATCAAATATTAAATTGGTAAAATAACTAATGGCAAAATTTACAAGAATAAAAGTTGCTCAAAAAATGAAAGAGCAAGGCATGGTTCCCCTTTTTTATCATGCAGATATTGAAGTTGCAAAATCATTGTTACAAGCTATATATGATGGAGGTGCAAGGTTGCTAGAATTTACGAGTCGAGGAGATTATGCACACGAAATTTTCACTCAATTATATAAGTTTGCAGCAAAGCAAATGCCTGACTTAATGATGGGCGTTGGTTCTGTAACAGATGCAGGTGCGGCAAGTTTATATTTACAATTGGGAGCTAACTTTGTGGTGACTCCAGTTTTTCGAGAAGACATAGCTATAGTTTGTAATCGAAAAAAAGTGTTGTGGTCGCCAGGTTGTGGTTCGTTGACAGAAATTTGCACAGCAGAAGAAATGGGTTGTGAGATTGTGAAATTATTCCCAGGAAGTGTTTACGGTCCTGGTTTTATCAAAGCCATAAAAGGCCCTCAACCATGGACGAATGTCATGCCGACCGGAGGCGTTTCACCTGACCCTGAAAATTTAAAAGGCTGGTTTTCCGCAGGTGCATATTGTGTCGGAATGGGATCAAAGCTTATGGTGAAAAAAGAAAATGGAGAATTTGATTATAAAAAAATAGAAAACTTAACAAGGGATACATTAGATCTTATTCAGAGTATTAAGTAAGATTAAGGTCAATTGTCAACATTGCTAGGCGTATTTTAAATATCATTTATAACTAAAAAGAGCTGTTAGTGCTATAAGCACTAACAGCCCTTTTTAGTACAAAGAATTACCTTGCTCTGCTTATGTTAATACATCAATTTTAATTTCAAGTTTTCCTCCACAATTAATTTCCCAGAGTTAATTATTTCATTATTAGAATGTGTATTATTTTTTGCACCCCATAGCAGCGCCACTAATTTTACACGATTATTTTTAAATGTATTTTTGGAAATATCTACATTGATGATACCTCTAGTATTTAGTAAAATGCCATTCTTTTCTTGGTTACCACAATTTGTAAATATACTGTTATGAATTTTTAAATTACCTCCAATTGTGGACTCATCATAACCACCTCTATAGTAGTCAATGACATTACTATTGACATTCTCAAAATGGCAATTATCAACAGTTAAAAATTCTACATTATAATCTCCTTTGTCATTCGTTTCTTCAGAAAGTTCAATTCCGTTGGTACAATCTTTAAGAGATGAATTTGCAAAAGTAATTTCATCAGACATACTTTCCTTGTAAGCTTTCAGCACATAATTGAAGTTGCTGATTTCACATGCTTTAACTGTCAAATTGTAAAGGCTGGACATATTTTCTTTTAAAGTAGCAAATGCATACTGCACATTTTTTCCCATCAAAATAACACCTTGCAAAGTCAAATCACCTCTTGGATGCATCTCAAAAGCAGGAGTATTGGCTGCACCAGAATAGATGATTTTCGCTCTGTTTTTACTGTCTTTAGATTTTATGGTAATTTTTTTATTGATGATTAATGAATTATTTAATTCATAAGTTCCAGCAGCCAATTCGATGATGTCCCCATTTTTAGCTGCTTTTATTTTTGTTGAAAAATTAGCTATGCTAGTGACTGCGTGAGTTTCAGGAGCTACTTCAGGTACTTCATTGGAAAACCAACTTGGTCCATACTTTTTCTTATCCAAAATCATCGGGTCTTTAGAAGCCGAACCTGCAACTGCTCCGATAGAATTCTTATCATTCCGATTATTTCCAAAAAGATCTTTTTCAATCGTTTCAAAATCGAAACCATTGTGAATTTCTACCTGCGGTAAATTGGTTGGAATGTAAATATTTTCTGCCACTTCAGATATTTCGAAGTTCGCATTTTCCAATCCTTCTATTTTTTCAGAACCTGCATTTTGATTATTTGTCAAATTACTTTTAAATGTGATACCGTCAATTTTATCATGTGCAACGATTGGTTGAGTGTCTCCTTTTTTATTGTAAATAATGTTGTTGGCGATGAGGGTTCTGATTGGTCTAGCTGATCTGATTTCAGAGGGAGGCAACACATCTTTCTGACTAATATTTGTACCTACACCAAAATGCCAAGGTTCAATACAATTGATGTAAGTGTTGTGTGCAACTACAACATCGGTGACTTGATTATAACGGTTGAGTGGAGACTTTGGGATCCCATTCATGATCGCAAGTGGGCTTCTAAATTGTTTACCTTTTAGATTATAAAAATAATTATTCACAACCCAATGTCCCGTATTAATTAATCGAACTCCACCCACATTTTCATTACCATCTCCGATAAAATAATTACCATCAATTTTACAATAATTACCATGTCGTGTTACTAATGAACCTTCAGATTTATAAAAAACATTATTGCTAAATTTATTGAAATTAGTCTTGCTCGAAATTACTTCCACTTCGCCATTACATCTTTCAAAAAGATTGTTCGCTACAGTTGTGTAGGATGGAGACATGGATGTGTAGCTACTTCCAAGTTGAATGGTTTCTGCACTTGCACCACCTTTTCGAGGTCTTGGACCAAAGTAGTTATTGGTAATTTTATGATAGTTATTGATGCTTTGGTTACCTTTAATATCAACTCTTACTGTTGGACCTCGATTTGATTTTCCTGCGAGGTAACAATGGTCGAGCGTATTATGTCTGCCATGAAATTCTACCCAAAGATCGGCTTTGTCTCGGTGAGGTTGATTGAAGTTTTCAATTACACAGTTGGTGACATTGCAATGTGAAGCCAAAGAATCTTTATTGATTCTAAATTCGATCACTACATCAGTTGGCGTGTATCCATTTTTAAAAAATAAACCATTGACATTCAGATATTCTCCTGCTAGTTTTAAACAAGATTTACCTTCGATGAAAACTTGTCCTGGCGTTTCGGCTTGTAAGGAAATTGGTTTTGCTTCCGTTCCTTTTCCTGTGAAATTAATTTGTACATCTTTCCAAATACCATTTGTAAGTATAATGTTATCTCCTGCTGTAGCGTTGGCAATTGCATTTTTCAACTCGGATGGATCACTTACTTTTTTTTCAGAAATATTAGATGTGGATGTTTCATTTTGACAGGAAACCATCAAAAGAATTAAGCTGAAAAATAGTATTTTTCTAAACATGGTTTTATGATTAAGTTTTGATTTTTAAAAATTAAAATTATTAGGATCTGGGCCTATTCTATAATTTTTATCTAAATCGTTTATGACTTGTATGTCTTCTTTTGATAATTCAAAATCAAACAAATTCGCGTTTTCAGCGATTCTGTTTTTATTAGAAGATTTGGGAATTGTAATAATCCCTTTTTGCAAATTCCACCTTAAAACTATTTGAGCGACTGATTTTTCATATTGGGTTGCCAACTTTTGAAGAGGTTCAATTTTCATGATTTCACCCTTCATCAATGGCGACCAAGCTTCGTATTGAATATTTTTGGATTGACAAAAATCTATTAAATCTTGCTGGACTAAATAGGGATGAAATTCCATTTGATTGACCATTGGAATGATGGTTGTTTTTGAAAACAACTCTTCCAAGTGAAGTTTCATAAAATTACTGACTCCTATAGATCTGATTAATCCTTTTTTATATAAATATTCTAATGCTTTCCATGTCTCGACAAATTTATTTTTAACGGGCCAATGAATTAGATATAAATCCAAATATTCCAAATTTAATCTTTCAAGACTTTTGTGAAATGCTTTTATCGTTTTGTCATAACCTTGGTCTCTATTCCAAACTTTACTGACCACAAAAATATCTTCTCTATTTACTTCAGACTCTTTGATTGCTTCACCAACTTCTTTTTCATTATTATAAAAAGAAGCAGTATCAATATGTCGATAACCAGTTTCGAATGCCCAAGCAATTGCATTTTTTACTTGCTCGGATTAAAAAACACCTAACCCTAAATAGGGCATTTTTACGCCATTATGTAAAGTGAAACTTCCGTTGATATTTGTGATCGACATTTTATTTTATTTATAGCCTCTGAATTTATTCTGCTGAATCAATTTAAATATTGCCTAATAAATTCAGCAGTTACCTTTAAGCCTCTTTCCATAATTTTTGAATAGCCTTCAAATCTTTTTTCATCGCATCAAAAACTACTTTCTTATCGACTGTAATTTTTGATTTTCCTTTCTCTGCACCACCTAAGTCATATTCCAAATGCAAAGATACTGGCGGATTCAAATTATACTTTTTTAGTAATTTAAAGTATTTATCAAAATCAACCATTCCCTCACCGATGGGTACATTTATCGGTTTCCATTTTCCATCCACTTTTCCCCATTTAAAATCTTTAAGTACAATAACTTTAATTTTGGGATACAAAAGTTGCAATCCATTTTCCCAAGAGTTCCCACCTTCTACCGTTGCATGACGAATATCATATTGAGTTCCAAAGAAATCTGGATTTACCGTTTTAAGTATTTTTTGAATTTCCCAAAATGATGCGCCTACATTTTTACCAGCATGATTTTGATAACATCCAATAATCCCGTTTTCTTTATTGATAGTTCCGAGGGCATCAATTTGATTACGGTACATTTCCAATGCATCGAGCATAGATTTGTCTTTTGGATATTTGAACCAACCTGTTCGATAATATTTTATTCCAGCTTTGGCAGCAGTTTCTATAATATCTACATCAAGTGGTCGATTAACATTTTCGATACTCGTCGTTATCATATTACAATTCGATCCTCCCTTTTTTATTGCAGTAATAGCTTTTGGTAGACCAATTTTTACTTCTTCTGGAAGAACGTGACCTTTAGGACGGACAGTCAAGTCTACACCTGTAAAACCCATTTCAGCCGCCATTTGTCCTGTGGCCTGATAGTCTAAAAACTGAAGGTGTTTTGAAAATATGTTTACTGAAAGTGGTTTGAGTTCGTTATTTATGGGCTTTTTTTGGTAATCAAAGAAAAGCGGAAAGTATGGAAGTGAAGCTGCCAGTAAGGAGGTGTTTTTTATGAAATCTCTTCTAGTGAAAAATTCTGTTGACATATTCAAATATCTTGTTTTGTTATTTATTCTTGTATGTTTTGAAAATATTAAATTGGTTGACCAATTTTAAGTTGATCAAATATACTTTAAAAATTACAACTGTATTCTTTTTTGATAAAAAAAAATGAAGAACAAAATCAAAACTGGTTTTAAATTTGAGGCAGTTCGACATTTTTAATATTTGTAATCGAAAAAAAAGTATTGTGTTCGCTAGGCTGTGGAAGTTTGACAGAGGTGGCTAAGTCCGAAGAAATGGGTTGTGAGATTGTAAAATTATTCCCAGGAAGTGTTTACGATCCTGGTTTTATCAAAGCCATAAAAGATCCTCAACTTTGGACCAATGTCATGCCGACCGGAGGCGTTTCTCTTGATCCTGAAAATTTAAAGGGTTGGTTTTCCGCAGGTGCATATTGTGTAGGCATGGGATCAAAGTTAATGGTGAAAAGAGCCAATCGACTAATTTGGTATTGTAAGCTTTCCTCATAAAAGAGTTCATTGGCAGAGTATTGAATCTCAAGTCATATAGATTTGTAAAAGATTGATAGCCAAACTTAAATTCAGAAGAAAGTAAAGACTTTGTTCATCTCGTACTTGACAATGAGTAAGTCCAGTAAACTGTTTGACCATCATTGATTTATAAGTTGAGTGTCAACCTATTTCAGGACGATACAAAAAAGCCGATAAATAAGATTATGTTAAACAAATTGCGTTTTTGAAAAAAATATCCGCTCAATTCACATTTTAATCAAAATGTAACATACTATTCACGGAGCGAAGAATTAACAGAAATAGTATTTTCTTGTGCTTTTAATTTTCTGGAAGGAACCATCGTAGATAGTATTTCAAACATCTCAAGTGCTAACTTCTTTCTATCAAAATCTTTAGCTAATTTCAAACCACCCTCTTGCATTTTCAGGTATTGTTCTTTATCCTCAAAGATTAGATTGACCTTTTCTAAAAATTCGTTTTTACTTTCAGGCTCAAAAGAAAGGCCTGCATGATACGATGTTACTAAATCTTTTGCTTCACCTTCTACGCCTAGTAGAATAGGTTTTAGCATAGCTGCATTTTCAAAAATTTTAGAAGGCAGTACTTTTTTGAATGTATCACTTTTTCTTAAATTAATAAGTGCCACATCTGCGATATTAATATAATCAGCGACAGCAGCTTTTGGAATAGCATCTAGCAAAGTAACATTCTTTAGGTTTAAGTCCTTAGCTTGTTGAATCAATCGACCTTTGAAAGCACCATCTCCAATAAATAAAAAGTGAATCTCTTTTTGTTTAACCTCCACAGCAGAATCCAAAATGAAATCTAACTTATGCGCCATTCCATGTGTGCCGATATAAGCAATCACGAATTTATTTTCTAAACCATGTTTTTTTAAAAGTGTGTGATCTTTCCCTCTTGGTTGATATTTAGACAAGTGAACTCCATTTTTGATCACGTGTATTTTTTCAGATTCTATTCCTAATGCCATTATTCTATCTTTGAAGGCATCTGTTACCACGATAATTTTATCTGCTCTTTTATAAAGAAATAAAACAATCCTATCCAATATTTTTAAAATTCGACTTTGCTCCATGGCTCCTACTGCTTTGATAGATTCTGGCCATAAGTCTCGGATCTCCATCACCCAAGGTTTTCTTTTAAAAATGGAAGCTAAATAACCTCCAAGAGCGGTGAATAATTGAGGGGTAGTTGCAATGATTAAATCAGTTTTTATAAAAAGGCTAGCAATAAGACCTGCAATACAAAAACTCAAATAATCTAAAATTCGTTTGACCATCCCTCGATTCGGAGTGATATAAGTCCATACTCTTACGACTTTAATGCCGTCCATCATTTCCGTTTGATATAATTTATTTTTATATCCCCCAAATACTTTTCCTTTTGGAAAATTGGGCGCACAAGTTACTACCGTTACTTCAGCTCCTTTGGCAACCCACTCTACACAATGTTCATAGGTACGGGTAGCAGGGGCATTACTTTCAGGCGGAAAGTTATCAGTTAAAAAAAGTATTTTCATAGAAATGTTATGCTTGTTTTGAGTTTGTTTTTAAAGGTTATTTTGGCACATATTGCTTTTTGAGTTTGATTAAAACCTTGGGCAAAAAGATAAGATTCTAATTTAACCTGATCAAAGCCTTCGAAATCTATCTGTCCAAATGTTCCGATTATACTTTGATTTTTTAATTCTAATTTTAGCTCAGGATGAAAGTGTAAATTCGCGATCCCCTCCCCTTTTCCAATAATTAAATCCTCAATTTGAAACTGGTTTTCTTGAAGTGAAAATTTTCTTTGATGTTCACATCCAATATTTTTATAGCCATCGTGAATGGCAAGAATACTATTTTGAGTCTCTTCCAGTTTTGTAATCTCTGCTCGTTTTCCGATTCGAAATCCTCCCCAAACATCTGATTGTTCTTTTCCATTAATCATCACCGTATTATGCGAAGCGGTAGATCGCTCTATATTTCTTCTAACATTTTTTTCATAAGTAGAAATTCCTGTATCCACGATAAATGGCTTGTCTTGATACTGAAGAATAAAATTGAACGTATCACTATGTGCATGACCTGGAATATAATCAGGACCTATTTTTCCTACATCAACAATCGCTTCTATGTTTTTGTTGGAAAATTTGCGATAACCCGATTCGCCAAGAGCCATTTGATTTAATTCGATATTGAGGTTTTTAGCATATTCAAATAACTGCTTTGACGTCGGAGCGATTCCATTGGTCGTATCGTTGAGGCAAGGCATTGCCCCATTTCTAAAGGTTATATTTTTCATCCAACCCAGCATTAGTGAAGCAGTTTTTTGGAGAAGGATTAATAAATTATTCGTGGAATTCTGAGGATTACTTTTAAGTAAGTTAATGCAATCGAGTATTCGATATAACATGATTTGATGGTACATTGGGCTTAATTCAAAATGAGCCCCATCAGACAAAATTTGCTCTTGTAATTGTATTGTTATAATTTCTTCAGCTTGGTCTATTATTTTTTGATCGTCAAAATAAATGCCTCCGAATAGTAATCCAAAGCCATTTTCTAAAAGGTGATTTCCCATCAAATGATATTCAGGCTTTGCATGGAGTCTTTGTAGTTGTCGATACATCGACTGATCAATTTTATTGTTTTTAACCTTATTTTCTATTAAAAATTTTACCCAAAAAATAATGCGTAGGGAAATAGGAAAAGATTCCATTCCATCTTTAATCTGCTTTTCTTTTTCTATAAAATCCTCCATCAAGTTTAAGCCTTGCTGAGTGGAAATATTGGGCTGCGCAAGGAATTCGAAATAATTAAGATTATAGGTCCAAAGCTTTCCATGAGGACTATAATTCCAATCTATTCCACTTTTGAATTGATGTGAAATATTTAAAAACTCAAATTGATTTTCTCCAAAATAAGCAACAGGACTTGAAATAAAGCCGCTAAAAATTAGATTTTTAGTTTGAATTTGACTCCAACTTTTATCCAACTTTTTAGAATATTTCACCATCCCTTGCAATCGATACCAAAGTTGATATCGTATTTGAATCCACTTCAAATATTTAAGGGTGTGATAATATCTAAAAATTTGATTAAGCATTTGAGTTTTATTCTATTGAATGGATTGAATAAAATTTGTTATGAATCAACTTAGCAATTCGTTCAGTAGTTTTACCATCCCACAGCGGCGGTATACCTAATTAGATTTTAATGCCTCCAACTTTTATACAAAATCTTCGAATAAGATATCTTCTTTTAGAATTTTAGCAGGAATACCTCCCACGATACAATTGTCAGGAACATCTTTGATCACGACCGCATTGGGCGCTATGATTACATTATTTCCAATTTTAATTGGCCCTAAAACTCTTGCTCCTGCTGCGATATAAACTTTATTACCAATTACGGGAACCGTCGGATTTTTGGAACGACCACCGATCGTGATGCCTTGACCAATGATACAGTCGTCTCCAATAACAGCATCCTGATGAATGACTACCCCAATTCCTGAATGTCCAAACAAGGTATTTTTTCCAATCACCACACTACTGGGAATGTCGCTATTATAAAGTAGAAAAATGATAAATCGAAAAACTCTCGGAAGTATTGGAACCTTCTTTTTATAAAGAAAATGACTGACGCGATGTACTTTTATGAGATTCATACTTTCTGGTTATTTTCTTTTTTTTGAAAATATTTTTTTTTGTAAAAGTATCTACTAAAGAGAGATTTAAAAATAGGTAGCGACATAAAATCTCTGGTCAATACAGTTAGAAAAGTGTATAATCTATTTTTGAAAGAAAGATTCATCTCTACGAATTGTTGCTCCTTCATGCCCGTTCTTTTTCTTTTGAACAATAATTTGAGATTATCTTTTTGATTTAAAAAAATCCGTCGTCTAAGTGATAATGTTTTAAAATTATTGGGATGCATGGTCAATTTAT
>CAYGRM010000233.1:0-10757 GCA_964352225.1 uncultured Saprospiraceae bacterium
GATCAGATTATTTTCTGATATTTTTTCAGATTTAAATTTTTTTAAAAACATTTAAACCTACAATCTGTTTCTTAAAATAGTTGATACATAGAAAATAATTTTAAGACTTTGTAGGGGGCGAGTTAAAAAACTGTGTCTTAAATGTAAAGTATCTTACAAAAGGAATTATTTCCTTAAGCCAATATCCCTCTTAAACCAAATTTTAAAAAAAATTATTCTCTACTTTAAAAAAAAGAGTACGTTATGGCAATTCAATCAAAGACAGCATTTTTAGAACATTTCCCATTATTTGAAACGCTCAGCTCAGACGAAAAAATGAGACTTTCTCAGATGGTTGAAGTGAAAGTTAAACCTAGATACAGTTATATTTATCTCCCAGGAGAAGCTTCTGATAAAATTTTCTTCCTTTCAAAAGGTACGGTCAAAATCGGGACACATTCCAAAGATGGAAAAGAAATCATAAAATCTGTTTTGCATCCAACTGCAATGTTTGGAGAAATGGGAATCGTAGGAGAAGAAGAAAGACAAGACTTTGCTAGGGCAATGGGGCAAGAAGTTCATTTCTGCGTATTAAAGGTAGAAGACTTCAAAAGGTTAATGCGAACAAATCACCAGTTATCTATAAAAATATTAATGTTGATCGGGAATCGATTGCGTCGTGCTGAAAATCGATTAGAATCCTTGATCTTCAAGGATGCAAGAACTCGAATAATTGATTTCTTGAAAGATGCAGCAGATGAACGAGGTCGAAGAGTTGGTTTTGAGATGTTGGTGAAGCATTCCTTGACACAACAAGACATAGCAAATTTGACGGGCACTTCCCGACAAACTGTAACTTCAGTCCTGAATGAACTCCGAAAGTCAAATCTGATCTATTTTAACCGAAAGAGTATCTTGATTCGAGATATGGAAAGCTTGGTTTAAAATAATTAAAGTATTGTCATCCGTTAACTCTATCAAATAAAATATGCAAGATCATTTTTAATTTTAGTTTTGGTTACACTATATAATAATAGTAGTTTTTTAATCAAAAATGTGAGAGTAGTAAAAGCCGTTCCAACAGGAACGGCTTTTTTTGGATTTTGAATAATTCCTTTTGAGTAAGTAGTATCAAAATTCAAGAAGTGGAAATTGAACCATCAAAAGCGAATTAAACTAGTTCTATAAATTTTATTTTTAGTGCAAATAAAAAAAAGCACTATTTATTTTTGATAAGAATTTAATTTCAAAAATATACTTTTCAGTTTAATCTTTATATCGATTCTTCAATAGAATATTTCCTCTCATGAAATAAAATATGGCAATTGGGTCATTATTACACTTAACCTTTTCTTTTTTCCTCACAATTCATGGTAAAATACTTACAAAAATCATATTTGGGAATTCTAGAATATGGGAAAAAAACCTTTTTTTTGCCGTGTTTCAAATTCGTTAAGGAAAAGTTAAGGCCATATCGTTATTTGGACTTTATCTAAATAGAAAAGTGTGGATAACTTATATTGGTAAATATGAGTACAAATTATATTTTTGCGCTGACAAAAAAATGACAAAATGGTTTTGTTTAAAATATCTTTATGAAAAAAGTAAATATAGGAATGTATAAGTCATTGATTATTAGAAGTTTATCGGTTATTTTCCTTTTCTTTTTGGCCCTGCAAGTACCTTCTGCACAAGATGGACGTACTCCAGAGCTTGATCAAGGAATGCAACTCTTCAAAAACAATTGTGGTAGCTGTCATGCTAAGAACATGAAAGTTAAAATGACTGGCCCTGCTTTAGCAGGAGTAGAAGAGCGATGGGAAGGTGATAATGAACGATTATATGCTTGGATTAGAAATTCACAAGCATTTTTAGCTACTGGAGATGAGTATGCTAATAATTTGTATCAAGAATATGGTGGAAGTGTGATGACTGCTTTCCCTAGCTTGACTGATTCTGAGATTGCTAACATTCTCAGTTACATTAATGCTGTGGTTGATGGTGGTTATCCAAAAACTGTGGTTGATGTCGGAGCTCCAGGCGACCCAAGTAGTCCTCAGTCAGGAGGTAGCAATACCTTGATGTATGGAATCTTGGCCTTGATCTTAGCAATTCTTTCTTTAGTGTTAGCGCGAATCGTTGCTAACTTAAATCACATGCAAAAAGTAAAAGCAGGTTTACCTGCTCCAGCACGAAAAACTATGTGGCAAATTATCACAGGTTCAAGTGTAGTTGCTATGTTAATTTTTGCTTTTGTGATATGGGGAGGTTACCAAACTGTGAACAACGCTATTGATTTAGGTCGAACTCAAGGATATGCTCCAACTCAACCAATCAAGTTTTCTCACGAGACTCATGCTGGATTGCACAAGATTGATTGTCAATACTGTCATGACGGAGCTCGAAGAAGTAAGCACTCTGTAATACCTGCAGCAAATACCTGTATGAATTGTCATAAGGCAATTGAAAAAGGATCTGAGTATGGTACCGCCGAGTTGACTAAGATATTTGCTTCTATTGGATATAATCCTGAAGACAATACATATATCAAGGATTATGAGAAAATGTCTGAAGCAGACATTAAGAAAGTGTATACTAAATGGATTGCTGATAATTATATCCAAGATTACAATGATGGAAAGCCTGAAGATGAACAATTGAAAGATTTAGATGATGATGGAAAAGAAGTAGTTGAAGGACAATGGCAGGGAATCCTTACCGCATTGACTCATCAAGATGGTAAAGGAATGGGCTTAGATGATAAAATTCCAGGGCCAATTAATTGGACTAGAATTCATAACTTACCTGATCACGTATATTTCAATCATGCACAACACGTAACCGTCGGAAAGCAAGAATGTCAAACTTGTCATGGCCCAGTAGAAGAAATGAAACTTCTGGCGCAATATGCTCCCCTTAGTATGGGATGGTGTGTGAATTGTCATAGAGAGACAAAAGTGGACTTTCAGAGTAACGACTATTATGCCTCATTTAAAAATTACCACGAAGAGATTAATGATGGGAAAAGAGCAGCGGTAACAGTTGAAGACATTGGAGGTATTGAATGTCAAAAATGCCATTACTAAAAAACGGCTAATGGTGAATTTTTTTAAATTAAACTGATAATATTTTTTTTAGACTCAATATAAGATGAAAGAACAAAATAAATCACAAGTTTGGATTGGAGCAGCGGACATGACAAATGATCCAGAATTTTTTAAATCAGCAAAATCTGAATTTGTAGAATTACCAATAGTGGATGTGCTCGCTGATGAGAATATGGCTGAAGAATCAACAGCTAGTCGACGAGACTTCTTAAAATATATGGGATTTGGTTTAGGGGCGGCAACATTAGCAGCTAGTTGTGAAATTCCAATGAAAAAGGCAATTCCTTATGTAACTAAGCCAGATGCAATTGTACCTGGAGTAGCTTCTTACTACGCAAGTTCATATGTTCAGGGAGGAGACTACTGCTCTATTTTAGTAAAAACAAGAGAAGGTCGACCAATTAAGATAGAGGGGAATGCATTATCTACTGTTTCTAAAGGTGGAACAAGTGCAAGAGTTCAAGCAAGTGTATTGAGTTTATATGATTCAAACCGATTTAAAGGAGCGATGAATCTTGTTGATAAAAAATCAATGAGTTGGGCTGATTTAGACACGGAAATTAAAGGAAAATTGAATGGAAGATCAAATATCCGTTTAGTTTGCAATACAGTTTTATCGCCTACGGCAAAACAAGTTATTTCAGAATTTACTGCTGCGTATCCTAATACAAAAGTAGTAATGTATGATCCAATTTCCAGTTCTGCTATGTTGGAAGCTAACGAAGCTGACTTTGGAGACAAAGTAATTCCAAATTATAGTTTTGATAAAGCCGAGGTGATTGTAAGTATCGGAGCTGACTTTTTGGGAACATGGATTTCTCCGACTGAATATGCTGCTGATTATGCAACAAATAGAAAAATTGATTTAAAAAATCCAAAGATGTCTCGCCTTATTCAAGTGGAATCAGGAATGTCTTTGACAGGTTCAAATGCCGATAATAGAGTTTTAATCCGTCCTTCTGAGCAAGGTTCTGCTATTGCTCATTTATATAATGCGGTTGCTGCAAAAACTGGAGGAACTCAAGTATCAGCTCCTAGTTTAAATGCAAAAGCACAAACTGCTTTGGCAAAAGTGGCTGGTGAATTATTGGCTAATCAAGGAAAATCATTAGTCGTATCTAATTCAAATAATGTTGGCGAGCAAACTTTAGTAAATGCAATGAATCATTTGCTAGGTAACTATGGTTCAACGTTGAGTTTTGAAGGTGCGTCCTTACAACGACAAGGAACGGATAAAGCTATTCAAGACTTGGTAAAAGAAATGAATGCAGGAGGAGTTGATGCAGTATTTTTCATGGATCAAGCTAACCCAGTATTTGATTTACCAAATTCAGATGCTTTCGTATCAGGTTTAGAGAAAGTTGGTTTACGAATTTCTATGTCTGGTTATAAAAATGAAACGGCTGCTAAGTGTCAATACATTGCACCTTCCAATCACTTTTTGGAATCGTGGTCTGATGCTGAGCCAAAAAGAGGTCATTATAGTATAATTCAGCCTACGATTGCTCCTTTAATGGATACTCGTCAAGCTGAAGAGACGTTATTGACTTGGTGTGGAAGTACTAATTTGGATAAAAATTCAGAGCAGCCATATTACGAATATTTAAAAGCTAATTGGAAAGAAAACATGTTTTCTCAACAGAGTTCCTACAATACTTTCCGAGCTTTCTGGGATGCAACAGTTCACGATGGAGTATTTGCTGCTTCTCAAACTGCGGGAGATTATGCTTTCAATGGAAATGTAAATTCTGCCGCTGCAAAAATTAATAAACCTTCTGCCGCTGCAACTGAAATTTCATTTTTCGAAACAGTTAATATAGGTAATGGTCAGTTTGCTGATAACCCATGGTTACAGGAAATGCCAGATCCAATTTCACGATGTGCATGGGGAAATGTGCTTTATGTTCCTATTACTTGGAGTGATGATGATCACTTCACCGGTTATGGAAATATTGGTACAGGAACTAAGAAAGGAAAAGGGGATAAAGTAAACTTGACAGTTGGTGGAGTTACGGAAAAAGTAACTGCTACTACTAACTTTGGTCAACCAATGATTGAGGATGCGGTAACTGTATCAATGGCATTAGGTTATGGAAGAACTGTAGCAGGAGAGTGTGGAGTTAATGTTGGAGAAAATGCATATCCAATGTTGAGCCTAGATGCTAATGGAAATACTAAGTACTACGCTGAAGCAGAAGTAAGTGATAGTCTAGAATATGATGAGCAATTTGCTTGTGTTCAGTACCACCACACAATGGGGGTCTTTGAACAAGATGCTCCAGACATTAATGTGGATGACAAAGCGGTTGGTATTAACGGTTATCAAGGGGCGATTACTAATCGTTCAGTAATTTTCCATGCAAAATTAAATGAGTTGCCAGCTTTCGAAAAGGAAATGAAAAAATTTCATGAAAAAGCTGAGCACTTAAATAGTAAAACTCTTTATCCTTACGAAGAATATAAAGACAAATTATATAGCCAAGGACACCATTGGGGAATGCATGTAGATATGAATGCATGTATCGGATGTGGAGCATGTACCATAGCTTGTATGTCTGAAAATAATATTCCTGTAGTTGGGAAAAATGAGGTGAGTCGTCATCACGAAATGGCTTGGTTGAGAATTGATAGATACTTTATTGGAGATGTTGAAAATCCAAATGTAGTTTATCAGCCAATGATGTGTCAACATTGTGATAATGCTCCTTGTGAGAATGTTTGTCCAGTTGCTGCAACTAACCACAGCTCTGAGGGATTGAATCAAATGACTTACAACAGATGTATCGGTACTCGTTACTGTGCTAATAACTGTCCTTATAAAGTAAGAAGATTTAACTGGTTGGATTACACTACTGCAGATTTATTCCCAGTAAATCAATATGATGTTAATGGAGAAGAGATTCCATATGGAGCTGATAACTTAACACGTATGGTATTGAATCCAGATGTTACAGTTCGATCAAGAGGAGTTATTGAGAAATGTAGTTTCTGTGTACAAAGAATTCAAGAAGGTAAATTGACTGCAAAAAGTGAAGGAAGAAGTTTAAGAGATAATGAAGTGAAAACTGCATGTCAAACTTCTTGTCCAACTGGAGCAATTACTTTCGGAGACATCAATGATCCAAATAGCCGAATTAGAAAGACCATGAAGTCTGCTTTGAATTATAAAGTTTTAGAAGAAATCAACGTAAGATCATCAGTTGATTATGCTGCTAAAATCATTAACAAAGAAGGATCATTAAGTTAATTAAAATGATGAGTGATAATTGAAATCAATTATCAAATTGAAAGGAATAACAATCTAAAAAAAGTCAATAGTAAAAATAATAATATGAGTCATCATCCAATTATTTCTCCATTAAGACACACTCTCATTACGGGAGACAAAACTTATCACGATATCACAGAAGATATTTGTGCACCAGCTGAGAAGGCGCCAAGTGCAGCATGGGTTATCGCATTTATTTTGTCTGTAACCGTACTTGGATTTGGTGTATTCTGCATCCTTTGGACCATTTGGATGGGAATTGGAACGTGGAATTTGAATAGAACCATCGGTTGGGGTTGGGACATTACCAACTTCGTTTGGTGGATCGGAATCGGTCATGCAGGAACTTTGATTTCTGCCATTTTATTACTTTTTCGTCAAAAATGGAGAACAGGAGTAAACCGTGCAGCCGAGGCAATGACAATTTTTGCCGTAATGTGTGCAGGACTTTTCCCTTTGATTCACATGGGACGTTTGTGGTTAGGATTTTTCATTTTCCCATACCCAAATACTCGTGGACCATTGTGGGTGAATTTTAACTCACCATTACTTTGGGATGTATTTGCGATCTCGACATACTTCACCGTATCATTATTATTCTGGTATACAGGTTTAGTTCCTGATTTAGCAACATTGAGAGATAGATCAAAAGGATTAAGAAGAAAAATTTATAGTTTCGTTTCATTTGGTTGGACAGGTTCTGCAAAGCATTGGCAACGATTTGAATCATTGTCTTTAATCTTAGCAGGTATCGCAACACCTTTGGTACTTTCTGTACACACGATTGTATCGTTCGATTTCGCCACTTCAGTTATTCCAGGATGGCATACAACAATCTTCCCTCCATACTTCGTAGCAGGGGCGATTTTCTCAGGATTCGCAATGGTACAAACGTTAATGTTGATTACCAGAAAAGTTTTGAAGTTAGAAGATTATATCACTTTACAGCATATTGAATCTATGAACAAGGTAATTGTTCTTACTGGTACAATGGTAGGGGTGGCATATCTGACAGAGCTTTTTATATCATGGTACTCTCAATATCCTTATGAGCAATTTGCATTCTACAATAGAGCGACAGGTATTTACTTTTGGTCATATGTAGGTATGATGGGATGTAATGTATTAGCTCCGCAAATTTTCTGGGTTGAAAAATATAGAAGAAATATTATGTTGACATTTTTCATGTCAATCTTTATCAACATTGGAATGTGGTTTGAGCGGTTTGTTATTATCGTGACTACTTTGGCTCGTGATTTCTTGCCTTCAAGCTGGAGTTATTATGTGCCAACTTGGGTCGAGATTGGAATCTATATTGGAACTTTCGGATTATTCTTTACTCTATATTTACTATTCACAAGAGTAGCTCCCGTAGTTGCCATTGCAGAGGTGAAAAGTATTTTGAAAACTTCTGGAAGTCAGTACACAGGATTAACTAATCGAAAACCAATTGACTATAAAGAAGCAGCGAAAGAAGCAGCTCACGCACATGCGCATGATGATCATGCACATTAATTAAAGGTTCAATTTTAATTTTTCTAAAGAAATAACAAAGCTTTTACAAAAAGATTTACTTTAAAAATTTCATAAAAATGGAAGGACATAAAGACGTTTTATATGGGTTGTACGATGATGAGGAGATCTTAATGGATGCGATCACCAAAGCACAAAAAGATCATCTTGATATTCATGATGTATACACTCCATTTCCAGTTCACGGATTGGATGAAGTGATGGGATTGTCAGAAAGTCGGTTGCACATTGCAGGATTTGTATATGGTGCATTGGGAACTTTAACGGCATTCTTATTCATGACTTGGGTTTTTACTCGAGACTGGCCAATCATTTTTGGAGGTAAGCCATATTGGTCCGTTCCTGCATTTATCCCGATTACATTTGAGTTGACAGTATTGTTTTCCTGTGTGGGTATGGTTGTCACTTATTACACAGTATGTGGAATGGGACCCGGGGCAGATAATCCAACATTGGATGATAGAATTACTGATGATAAATTTTGTATAGCATTTAATGTTTCTGAATCTACAAAAGATGAAATTGAATCATTAAAAGGATTCTTAAGTGGATCAGGCGCATCAGAAATGAACATTAAAACCATCTAGAAATTAAAATCTAAATCAAACCTAAAATCAAATTTACAAAATGCTTTGATAGCAAAATTTGATTTTAGAAATGGTTTTTTAATCGATAAAAAATGAATTTAAAACAGAACATTTACATTCTCATTTTCGCATTGGCAATTTTTGCTAGTTCGTGTTCTTCAGATCCAGAAATTGCTGGGACAGAATATATGCCCGATATGGCTCACTCAATTGCATACGAGGCAAATGTTTTAACTGATTATTATTACAATACTTGGGAAGAAGCAAGTTTGGAAAAGGGAAGTGGTAAGTCATTATTAGAATTATCTTCTCCTCGGAACCCAATTAAAGGAACAATTGCTCGTGGTTATGCTGGTTCAACTAAACCGGCCGGCGCATCTGACCGAGGAATCAATATTAAGCCAAATGGTAGTGTTCCATATTATTATGAGGATACTGAGGATGAACGGACTCGAGCTTCGGCTGAGATTATTAACAATCCTTATCCAATCACCGAGGCTGCTTTGGATAACGGAAAACAAATGTACAATATCTTTTGTGCGACTTGTCATGGTGAAAAGGCAGATGGAAATGGATACTTAGTTAGAGATGACGGAGGAGTATATCCTGCTCAACCTGCAAACTTAATCAATGCAGAATTTACAGCTGCTTCTAATGGTCGTTTTTACCATGCTTTAATTTATGGAAAAAATGTAATGGGGGGCTATTCCGATAAAATTTCTTATGAGGAAAGATGGAACGTAATTCATTATATTCGATCTCTTCAAGCAAAAGAAACTGGAACAAAATATAACCATTTAAGAAATACCTTAAATACAGCAGCAGTTCCAGGAGGAGTTCCTAAACCATTTATGGCTCAAGCGGTAGAAGAAGCACATGATGATGATCACGGACATGATGGTCATGAAGCAGAAGGTGATCATAGTCAAGATGATGACCATAGTCATGAAGGAGAAAGTCATGATGGGCACGACCACTAATTTTATTTTAGTGAGAAAAGAACAAAATTAAAATCACAAAATAACAATATTCAGAGATGAATCAATTTACGTTTACAGGCAGAGAAAAGATGGTATTAATGTTATTCATGGCATTAGGTGCAATCTGTTTAGCTGCTACCTTTTTTGTAGAGCCAGCCACAATGACCGTTATGAATCATGGTCACGAGGAAGCTGTACCTACCCACCACATGCGTTTTTGGAGTAACTTTTTGCAAAATGCAGTCTACTTTTTTGGAATGGCATTTACAGCCATGTTTGGTTACTGTGCTTTTATTACTGCTTATGGTGGTTGGTTTTCTGGAATGAAAAGATTATGGGAAGCCTACGCATTATGGATGATTGTAGGATTTGTGATGATGCTAATTTTAGTTGCAGGTGTATTTTTACATTGGCATCACTTATATCATTGGAATGCTCATGGAGTTACAGATATTACTGATCCTCATTATGATGAAATCATCGCAGGTAAAGCTGCATTCTTAAATAAATGGTGGTATGCAGGAGCAACGATTGTGAGTGTAGGTGTCTATGTTTTCATTACCATGAGAATTCGATCTTTATCAATTGCAGAAGATAGTGCTGAAAAAGGTGATTATTCATACCATGGTAAAATGAGAAATTGGATGGCTGCTTTCCTTCCATTTGGAGCATTTACAAGTGCTGTTTTAATTTGGCAATGGATGATGTCAGTTGACGCACATTGGTATTCAACGATGTATGCTTGGAATGTAACTTCAAGTTTCTTTGTAGGCATGCTTTCTTTAACCGTTTTGATGTTAATTTATTTGAAATCAAGAGGTTACTACTCACATATTACTGAAAATCACATGCATGATATTGGAAAATATTTATTTGGATTTTCAGTATTCTGGACATACACTTGGTTCTCTCAATACATGTTGATTTGGTATTCAAACAATGGAGAGGAAACTATTTACTTCTTGACTAGAAGAGACCAATATCCAATATTATTTTATGGAAATTTGATTTTGAACTTCGCATTACCATTTTTGATTTTGATCAGAAATTCTTCCAAAAGAAAATTTGGAACTATTGGTTTAGTGGCTGCGATTACTTTCTTTGGACATTGGGTTGATATGTTTTATTTAATTAAACCTGGCTCTTTGATTAATATCGCTGGAAGTACAGAAGCTGCTATGGAGTTAGGTTCAGTTGCAGGTTATGCTTTACCAGGCTTGTTAGAATTAGGTATTTTCTTAGGATTCACAGCAATGTTTATTTACTTCACTTTTTCTAAATTAAGTGAAGCATCATTGGTACC
>CAYGRM010000234.1:0-10738 GCA_964352225.1 uncultured Saprospiraceae bacterium
GAATTAGCTGCTGGAGAAATAGATATTTTGATTGGAACCCACGCTCTCATTGAAGATCCGGTTGTTTTTAAAAACTTAGGTTTGGCAATTACGGATGAGCAACATCGTTTTGGGGTGAAGCAGAGAGCGAAGCTTTGGGCAAAAAGTAAACCCTGTCCGCCACACATTTTAGTAATGACTGCGACGCCCATTCCAAGGACTTTGGCGATGACCTTATATGGTGACTTGGACGTCTCGGTAATTGATGAATTGCCACCTGGGCGAAAGGAAGTGACAACCGTTCACCGAACAGAAAATCATCGGATGAGAGTGTTTGGTTTTATGCGAGAACAGATTCATTTGGGGCGTCAAGTTTATATGGTTTTTCCTCTAATCGCAGAATCTGAAAAGTTAGATTTGAAAAACTTGGAAGAAGGCTATGAAGTAGTTTCGAGAGAATTTCCGATTCCAAAATATCAAATTAGTATCGTTCACGGAAAAATGAAAGCGAAGGATAAGCAATTTGAAATGGAACGCTTTGTCAAAGGGGAAACACAAATTATGATTGCTACGACAGTAATTGAGGTTGGCGTAAATGTGCCGAATGCTTCGGTGATGGTAATTGAAAATACCGAACGATTTGGACTTTCTCAACTGCATCAGTTGCGAGGTCGAGTTGGTCGAGGAGCCGATAAAAGTTATTGTATTTTGATGTCGAGTTTTAAGTTGACAACAGAAGGTCGAGAACGAATTCAAACGATGGTAAATACTAGCAATGGTTTCGAAATAGCGGAAGCCGATTTGCGATTACGTGGCCCTGGAAATATCGAGGGGACGCAGCAAAGTGGGATTCTTAATTTTAGGATTGCAGATTTAGCACGAGATGGTAGAATTTTGCAAACAGCTAGGGAATTGGCAGCAAGGATTCTGGATGATGACCCACTATTTGAAAGACCGGAGCATGCGAGATTGAGACTTTTTTATGATAAAAATGCGAAACAGTTTAGGGTGTGGAGTAGGATAAGTTAAACCCCCGACCCCCAGGGAAAACGCGCAAGAAAATTTTGAATATCGAATCTCGACTTCTCAAATCTCAAATCCTTTTTCTTAAATCGATATTCAAAAAATCGCTTAGGTCAATGACATTGCCCTAAAGGGGAGTTTTGGCTTTCCTTTTAAATGAAAGAAAAGCAAAACTAAAAAACTTCAATAGTAGTTAGTTTGTCCATCTCGGATCCAAATTAAATACTAATTCATCTTTCTTTTCTTTCGTCGTTTTTCTCGATGTTCAATTCTTTGTTCTAGTTCATCGACTCTTTTTAC
This sequence comes from uncultured Saprospiraceae bacterium, assembly GCA_964352225.1. Classification (GTDB taxonomy): domain Bacteria; phylum Bacteroidota; class Bacteroidia; order Chitinophagales; family Saprospiraceae; genus CAJQQY01. The sequence goes on from CAYGRM010000234.1 coordinate 1,303, forward strand.
GATATAACTTTGTAACGTACCAAAATCTTTTTGGGTAATTGTTCTATCTATTTTTGCAGGATAAATAAAGCGAAGAGGAAATTTATAATTTAATTTTATTTCCAAAAGATATAGGTCTGCTATATCATTATTGGTCTGTACTAAAGAATTTGGTTTTTTTAAGAGGAACGGTGGATTTTCACTCTCTTCCCCAGGGATCAACCAAGGATGCAGGATATGTTTGGTATCGAAATATCTTTTGAGTAATATTTTTTTACTTGGCAAACGTTTTTTTCTTGTCCACCAGACACTTTCCACTTTTTCCATGGCATCATAAGTTTCAGATACCGTGGCGACAGATTCCAATTTTTTAAATTCTTTTTCGATCAATTGAGTCATGGCTTCTTCGTAGCCCAAGTCACTTTTCAACGCTTTAATCCCAAGGGTGACTCCCAAGAGATTGGAGTAAAGATCTTCAGGTGAAAAACTAGAATATCGCTCGGGAACAAAAGGAATAAATGAAGCCCCAAACCAAGTAGATATTTCATGCCACAGAGAAAGGTCGTAGGCAATTTTTCCTGCTAATTCAAAAACGGAGGAACGATCTAAATCATTTGGAATATTTATCCTCAAGGTTTTTCTTCCTCCTTCTATTCCAAGATTGATTACATAATCTTCCTCTTGAGATTGATGAGCAAGCATCGCCGATGCTAGGTAGGCTGTCCAATCTGCACAATCGCGTAAATGAGCGAGATCAATAAAACCTCCACGTTTGGTATATATAATTCCATTTGCTTCTTCTTTGTTACCCAAGTAAGCGTGCTTTCCAATGTTGTCGACAGAGGTAATATCTGTCCATTTTACAAATGGAATACCCATCATCCCCACATCACTTCCAAAGGAACAACAAGTTCGAATAATCCTTGGAGGAGGAGAATTCAATTCCTTTTTAGACAGAACTGGTGTTTTTGCTGAAAGCAAAAAAGTGGTCAAAATAAAGGAAATGGTTAACGATAGTATTTTCATGATATCCTATTTTAGGGAATTTTTGGGGAACCAATTTTATGAATTGAAAAAGTTTGTAAAGTTAAGTTAATCCATTTAGAAATTAAAAAGAAAACGATCGCTAAAACTCCCTTTTCCATACGGACACGTCTGTGTAGAGGGCAGGGGTTAAAACTGAGGTTGCTTAACCAACGTCTTCCCATTCTCAAAATCATACAACGTCAAACTCCTCAACTGATAATACGAAGTCCAATAAGCCCTCAATGATCTCATGTATGCAGCTAGCGCTTCATTCTTTTCCCGAATCGCCAAGTTCAAATCAATCACTTCAATCTTTCCAATCAGATATCTCTTACGTGTGATTTCTTCTCTTTTTTCCGAAATCTCAAAAGCACGGAAAGCAAGATTTACTTGATTTTTTATCATGTCAAATTGTTGAACATTCAGTAAAACCTCTCTTTCAAAATTGATGCGTTCCTGTTCGACATCCATAATATTAAATTCTCGTTCCGCTTTGGCAATTTCCATTTGTGCTCTAGCTTTCCCCCAATCGGCAATTGGAATACTTAATTGAATTGCAACTTCTTCTCGATCTAAGGGAGACCTATAAGCGTCGCTAAGTGTAGAGGCCGTTTGAGAAAGTCCAATCAAGCCTGTTACACTTGCATTGATTCCCGCTTCTCCTTTTGCTTGAGCTAATCGCATTTCTGCTTCCATCAATCGCCGAGTTAACTCAACTGATTTACTTCGATTTTTCTTAGCTTCTTCTAGTGCTCTTGTCGCATTAACCGTGAAGTTAGGAAGATCATCAGGTGGCGTCAACTTGAATTCTACCACTTCTCGGATGCCTAAATAATTTCGTAATTGTTCGGTGCTCGTTTGATTCTGTAACAATGCATTTGCAAGCGCTGCTTCTGCATTTCGTACACTCAGTTCTATTTGTAATAAATCCGTTTCGGCAATTCGTCCCACGCTATATCGACCTTGCGCAACACTATACAAAGTGTCCGCATTGGTTTTATCTAATTGACTACTTTGCAAATTAATCTGCGCAATGTATACATCAAAAAATAATTCTGTAGTAACCCTCGCTATTGTTTCGGTCTCTTCAGCAAATCTTTTCGTCGCTTCATTAAAGATTAATGGTTGAATTTTTTTACTCCATTTCAGATCATTAAAAGCGAACAATGGCTGATTAAAACCAACAAAAATTGGAGTGGCAAAATAATTAGAAGAACTAGGAAGGGCAGCTGATTTAAAATTATATAAATAGTCCAATCCTGTTCCCGCAAAAATACGTCCGCCCGTTTTTGCAATGGTTTGACTTGCTCTAATATTAAAAGAAGAGTTCAAGTTAGTCGTTCTTAAAAATGTTCTGGTTCCGTTAGGATTCAAAAATGCAACAGGTGATCTCGACAAATCTGCGGGAGTCATGTTTAAATTAATCTGAGGTTTGAAATCAGCCAAAAAAGATTGGTAACTCCAATAATCAGTTGCCAGTCGAGTCTTTGCTAACAAGACATTTGGAGCATCACTTTGAGCCAAAGTAATGACATCGGAAAGCCCTAATTCTAGTTTTTTAGTTTGAGAAAAAACAATACAATTACAAAAAAGTAAAACAAAAAATAGAAAGCCCTTGACTACTGAAGGGAAGTTAGATTGTAGCGTGTTTTCAAATTTTCGATTCAAATCAGCATTTATTTTTTTCATAACAATTATAAATTCAGTCAGTTTTAAACAATGATAAATATATCGTTCCCCTTTAGGGGGCAGGGGGTTTAATCCGTCCTCAAAGCTTTAATCGGATCTTGCCTCGCTGCTTTTTGCGCTGGAAAAATTCCAAAAATAATCCCCACAGAAACCGCCACAACAAATGACAAAAGTACCGCCCACAAAGGAATAATCGTAGGTATATCATAATTCGCATCAATAAACCAAGCAGCACTCACCCCTAGGATTACCCCAATAATTCCTCCAATCAAACTGATAAAAATCGCTTCAAATAAAAATTGATAAACAATATCATTTTGCTTTGCACCCAATGAACGACGCACTCCAATTTCCTTGATCCGTTCCATCACCGTCGCCAGCATAATATTCATAATTCCAATTCCACCAACCAACAAGGAGATGCCTGCAATAAATGCTAACACATTATTCCAAGTCTCTTGACTGTCTTGCTGGGCTTCTAATTCTTTCTCGGGAACTCGGATTTCGTAGTCTACAATTTTATGTCTTCGTTTTAAAATTTTTCCCACCAAATCACGTGTCGCTAAAATTTTATCAGCATCAGTTACGCGTAAAGTCACTTTGTCCAACTGATGATAATTTTCATCTTTATTATCGCCATCATCCCAATCACCTCTTTTGATATCGCTTCGAGTGACCAGCGCTCTATTTTTAAATCGTAGCAAAGCAGTCGAGATCGGAATGTACACATCCGAGTTATAATCTCGAATACCTAGACTTTCTAAATTTTCTTTTGAGGCATTTCGACGTTCGAGCACTCCAATAATTTTTAACCAAGTATTACCACATTTGATTTTTTTCCCAATTGGATTTTCATCGCTAAAGAATTTTTTCTGAATACTTTTTCCAATAATACAAACCGGCTTTCCATGCTCAATATGTTGATCATGAAAAAAAAGACCATCAGATAAACCTAAATTATTAAGTTCGAAGAATGCATTGGTGACTCCGATAGCTTTAGCCTTTTCGAGTTTGGCAGATTGGATGATGGTAGTTTTTAATTCCATTTCTGGACTAACCTTATCTACGGTTGGTAGGATTTTTTGCATAGCTTTTAAGTCCTCCAAAGTCAAACCTGGAGACCATGGAACTTTCTCTTCTTGACTACTGCCTTGCTCATTTTCGTCGGACGAAGGGATGATAGAAGTAACCACGATATTATTGGTACCAATCAATTTCATTTGTTCCAAAATAGATTGCTTAGCACCTGTACCGATAGCTAACATGGTAATCACGGCAGCGACCCCAAAGATGATTCCTAAAGCTGTCAAAAATGCGCGAAGTTGGTTGGAAAAAACGCCTTCCAAGGCGAGGTAAAAATTAAAAAGGATTCTTTGCACGATGGTGAATTTAGAGGATTAAAAATTAAGGATTTGTGATTAAAGATTCGTGATTAAGAATTATAGATTTTTGACCCTTTTGAAGAAATCCATAATCCATAACTTTGGATTCTTAATCCAAAATCATCATTTAATTAATGATAATAAATCCTCCACCTCCGCCATCATCGCTCGAGACCTTCTCATTTTTCATATTTTTTAATTTCTCTTGCATGGCTGCTTGCCGTTTTTCTCTCTCGGCAATTTGCTTTCTTTTGATCTGTTCTTTGATGCCGCTATCGACTGGGTAAAATTTCAAATCCTTTGCATTGTCAGGAATCGATAACCAATAAGTATCACCTTCTTTTAAACCATGATCAATCATGATTTCATCATTATTGGAGATTCCAGTAATTACCTCTTGCTTGTAAACTCTTCCGTCTTTTTCTATATAAACAAAAGATAAACTATCGCTGTGCAAAGCCTCCATCGGAATTGCTAATACATTGTTATAAATGTCAGTTATAATCTCATTTGAAGTCGTCATGGCAGGTCGAAGAATAGAGTCGACCTCATTTACTTGAACAGTTACTTCAAAGACTTTGGCATCATAATTCCGCAATTGCTCGCCAATGTTGGCCACGTCTAGAACTGTTCCGGTGTATTCTTTGTCTGGGAATGCGTCCACCTTCATTTTTACATCTTGCCCTTTTTTCACGCGACTGATATCGACCTCATTGACAAAAGTTTTGGAGACCATATCGGTCAAATCAGGTAACTCTGCCACAGTTGGATCCCAAACACTTACTTGAGAACCAGCCGTAATTTTTCCATTCCAACTTCGATGATAAATGACCATTCCATTTTTAGGAGCTTTGATGGTCAACTCATCGCCAAGTGTTGCGTAGCGATCTCTCTTCGAGATATTTTGTTTGAGAGAAGCATTAATTTCAGAAATTTGAGCTTCTGACTTTTCTTTAGTCAATTCATATTTGCTAAGCAATTGATTATAGTCTCGGGCAGTTCTTTCCAATTCAATTTGCACTTTTTGGATGACCATCGGAGCTTCATATTTACTTTGCTCCACTTCTAATTCTTTTTCTTTTTTAGAAAAATTAAGATTGATGAGTTGATCTCTGATGCCTCGTAATTCGATGGCCGTATCAATTTCGGTTTGAGCGAGTTGCGTTTCAATTTTTTCAATTTCAGTTTGAATATCCTTGAGTTTGGTATCCAACTCTGAGCGATCGAGTTTGGCAACATAATCTCCTTCTTTGACGATTGTTCCTTCTGCAACCATATCAGAAATCGTCAATTGATAAATATTTGCTTGTCGTAGACCTTGAGGTCCTCGAATTTTCTCAGATCGTTTAGCTTTTAATTCACCCGTAGCAGTTGCTTTGACAGTAAAATCAGCCAATTCCAATGTTTTTTTTATCACATTAGTTTGTTCAGCTGTTGCATCTTTTTTCGTAAAAAAATAAGTACCAACAAGAAGAGCAATAATTGCAATAGGAATAAGTATTTTAGGGGAAGACATAATGTAGATTGTTTTAGTCTGTATATTTTATTTTCTTAAAAAAGGTCATTCAATAGACTTTATTCTAAATGAAGTTGTATTGGAGAACGTCAAACATTGTCGGAAGACGTCCATCGAATAAAGTATAATAACCATTTCGATGGCAAAATAGAAAAAGTATACGTGGCTTTTTAATATATACTCTCTTTAACACCCGTTTAACAAGAATGATAACGATCAACTTTCAAAATGGAACATTTATGCATTTTTTTTAACAGAATATGAAAAATATTAGCTTTACATATCACAAACTGGTTTCAAGCTAGCCTGTGATTTTTCAGTTTTTTAAAGGAAATCAGAGGCTGACTCGAAGCAAGTCTCTGGTAGAAATACAAAATCATGATTTCACCAAAAGAGTATCTGCAAAAAGTAATTTTATTTTTTAAAGAAAATGGCAATCCCGAAATTGCCGAAGGACAAATGAATTATATGCGAAATAAATTTGAATTTTACGGAGTGAAAGCGCCTGGGTGGGTGAAGTTTTCCAAGGAGGTCATGAAGTCAGAAGGTGTTTTTCACAAGGAAGAATTAAAAGAATTTGTTCGCTTATGCTTTGGAGAGGAACATCGAGAAATTCATTATTTTGGAATTCAAATGGTCGAAAAAGCGACTAAAAAAGAAGCGGAAGATTTTATCGAATTTTTGGAAGAATTGATTTTGACGCATAGTTGGTGGGATTCGGTAGATTGGATTTCAAAAATGGTGGGTTGGCATTTTATGCGATTTCCACATCAAATTTCTGCTGTTACAGAGCGATGGATTTCATCTGATAATATTTGGTTGCAACGCATGGCGATCATTTTTCAACGATATAAAAATTACCCAACGGATGAAAAAATACTCTTCGATTATATTTTAAGAGTGAAAAATTCAGAGGAGTTTTTTATTCAAAAAGGAGCTGGCTGGGCTTTGCGTGACTACTCGAAAGAAAATCCAGAAGTAGTCATTGACTTTATAAAAAATAATCAATTAAAACCGCTGACGGAAAGGGAAGGATTGAAGTGGTTGAAGAAAAATGGAGTGGTGTGATTTTGTCTTTTCCTAAAATGAAAAGAGCTTCCAGATTTTTAAAATCTGGAAGCTCTTGTTTTATCTAATTATGTCTTAAAACTTAAGATAAAATATTCACTTGCTTTGCGAGCTGTTTTGGCACTCGGATTACTTTTCCATTCATTTCTAATTCCACAGATTTTTCTTCAATTTTTTTAATGGTAAAGGTAGTGTTAGGCAGCAAACCTAATTTCCAAAGTTGTGCAGTAATATGTTCATTGACTTGCTGTTGCGCAATTTTTGCATTTTTTAAAATGGGTAAATTGATCAATGGAAAATCGGGTATTCCTAACTTTTTTGGAATCGGAGAACCATGTGGATCCGTCGTGGGGAAACCTAATTTCAAATCTACTTCGTCCAATAATTCCTCGGTCAAAAGGTGTTCATATTTTTCTGCATCTTCATGGATTTGTTCTTCAGTCAGACCAATTTCTTGCACCAAATAGGTTTCCCAAAGTCGATGGGCACGAACCATTTTTGTCGCTTCCTTCTGCCCAGTAGGGGTAAGGATGACTTGGTTATTTTCCATTTTTATAAAACCATTTTTTTGCAAATTTTTCAAACGAGCACGAAGGGCAGATTTGCTAAAATCGACTTTTTCCAAAAGGGTAGGGAAGGAGAGTTTTTCTTGGCTATTTAGTTTTAAGGCTTGTTTTAGAGTGTCCTCCAATTGAATTTTTTGTTGCAATTTCTTTTTTCTAAAAGTACGAAATACTAAACCTTTCTTAGGGGCAAAAAGTGCTGCTAATAAGTACAGTAAGGTAGCCACTACGGTCATTGCCGGCCCAGGAGTCGTATCTAGAAGTACGGCTAAAATGAATCCAATGACAGTTGATAGAATCCCAATTATTCCAGAAATAGCGACTGCCCAATGCAATCGGTCGGTCAACAATAAAGCTGTAGCTGCAGGGGTAATCAACATGGCAACCACCAGAATTACACCTACCGTGGTCAACGAGGCAACAACTGCAACGGACAATAATAGCATTAAATAATAATGAATGATTTTAGTAGAAATCCCCATCGTTTCAGCGATAACGGGTTGGAAAGTAGTTGCAAAAAGGAAGCGGTAAAAAATGATAATACTCAACACCACATAAATCATAATTCCTATGGTCAAATTCACATCTTGGGTCGAAACACTTAATACATTCCCAAATAAAAAATCAGTCAAATCGGGAACATGAACGCCACTCTCTGCTTTACTAATTCTTGAAATTCCCATTACTCCCATCGCAAACATGGCGGTAAAAACAATTCCAATTGCAGCGTCATTTTTTGTATTAATATTATGTTGGAGCCAAGTAATTCCGACGGCAGCAACTAGTCCAGCAATGACAGCTCCAGTAAAAATTCCCAAAGCAGTATTTCCAAAAATGACAAATGCAACAACCACTCCTGGCAAAACTGCGTGAGATAAGGCATCTCCAATCAGAGCCATATTCCGAAGAACAATAAAGCAGCCCAGCATTCCGCACATTAACCCAACCATCGCAGAGGCTGCTAATGCTCGAAATCCAATGTCCATTCTAAAAAAATCTCCCAAGACATTATAAATTTCTTCTTGGAAAAATATTTGGAAACTTTCCATTACGAGCTGGTATTTTTGATCAAGAAATTAATTAACATTGTTTTTTTTTAAAATTTATGGTTCTTATACAAATCCTGTGAACTTTTGAAATACGTTTTTACCACATAGACACATAGAAAACTGTAATTATTCTGAGGACTATGTTTTCTATGTGTCTATGTGGTAAAAAATACTAACGTTATTTTGGAGTTCCTAAAATTCACGAGAATTGTCTAAGAGCCAATATTTTTCAAAGGTAATAATTTTTTATTTACCAAAAATATATTTTTAGATTAGTCTAAAAGTAATGTTGCTGTTTTGGATTTTTATCGATTCCGGAGGATTGATTTACGGGGGATAGGCGGATTTTGGAGAATTGGTTTACTAATAATAATAATTTATGAAATACGATTGGCTGCTTTTTGATTTAGATAATACCATTTTGAATTTTGATCAAGCGATGGTTTTTGGCTTTGAAAAAACGATTAATGATTTTAAAATTCCTTTTGATGAAAACCATTATTCGATTTATCAAAAAATAAATCACGAATGTTGGGCAGATTTGGAAAAGGGGATTATTTCGCAAGATCAATTACGCACACTTCGTATGGAAAGGTTTTTAAATCACATTGATTCCACTCATAATCCAATTTATTTTTCTGAAACTTATCATGAAAATTTATCTGCAAAGATTTTTTGGATGGATAATGCCAAGACTTTAATTGAAGAGTGGAGTGGTCAATTTAAGATGACTTTGGTGACGAATGGATTGAAAGAAATTCAGCGAGCAAGGTTGGCAAAAAGTGATTTAGAAAAACATTTTCATCACGTGGTGATCTCCGATGAGATTGGAGTAGCAAAACCGCACGAGGGGTTTTTTGATCACGTTTTTGAGAAAATTAGATTTCCTAAAAAAGATAAAGTGGTTATAATTGGTGATAGTTTGAGTTCGGATATTCGAGGAGGAAATGATTATGGAATTGATACTTGTTGGTTGAATATGAATGGGAAAATTGCTCCAGAAGATAATGTGCCTAATTTTACGATTGAGAGCTTAGAAGAATTGAGAGGGATCATTTCATAGTTGTTGAGGTGTGATGGGAACACAGATTAGACGGATTTGAGCGAATGAACAAGCTTTCTATATTGCAATAAAAAAAGCTGTTGTATTTTAGTAGAGATAAA
>CAYGRM010000235.1:0-10732 GCA_964352225.1 uncultured Saprospiraceae bacterium
GGAAAAGAAATCCTTTTTCTCTTTATCAATTGTTAAACAATTGAACTTTTTATGCCTGAAAATGAAATACGGTTTTTTATGCAATTCCGTATATTTTTCACTCTAAGTCATACAAAATTGAGACAGGATGATTCATGTTTTTTCTACATCATAACCACCTTCGCTTTCCCAATCACCCCTTTCTCATTTTGTATGACTAAAAAATAAATTCCTTTCGAAAACTCTTTTAAAGAAATCGTTTTTTGCAAATAATGCTTTCCATGGAGGAGAGAATCATCAAACAAATTCACCACTTTTTTACCATTGATGTCTATTAAATTAATTTGATAATTTCCAGTATGAGTTACTTCAAATTCTAAGTTTAAATTGCCTTTGCTGGGGTTTGGAAAAACTTTTAGCGAAGCATTATGATCATTTTTGACAAAACTATTCGAGTTGACTAAATCTCCAAAATAGACAATCACATCATTCCCTTCCCAAGGTTCTTGAGAAAAATTTAATGCATTCCCCGATTCATCGACGATCAATATTTCAGATAATGATTGTCCATTAGCTACGATAAAACTAATATCATTTGTCAAGTCCATTGAATCAGGAATCGTGATGGTCACTTCATTTCCATTCAATTCAGAATCAAAAACAAAATCCTCTCTCGCTCTCCAAAAATCTCCAAATTTTTCAAATTCCATGATGTTGATATCATTAGGTAATTCATCGAGGTAATAAGCCATTCCTTCTAATTTATAATTTCGATTAGGATGAATTAATAGAACAGTTGGTGCTCCATTAGCTTGATTTTTTCTAGTGATTTCCAACCAAGTATTGGCTTTGTCAAAGTAGTTAAAAATCGAAATAGGATTAGCATGAAACACATCAGATATGGTAACTGGAATTTCATAAATATTGGATGTCTCACCACTAAAACTTCTCCCTTTTTTATTTTGATAAGGAAAATTAGTTAAAACATCATTCGCAGAAAAACTAGAATTATAGTCATATCCCAAGTCATCCAAAACATCTACTAAGTTTTTGTGAAAAGCTAAATGACCTGCTCGAAAGGTTCTGATGGTTTGATTAGGAATATCATTTTCGAGAACATTTTTTGAAACTTCTAACTCTCCATAAACCGATCCGCTACTGGTTACATTTCCATCGTTAAAAGGATGGTAATTATCTTTAGTATTGCCAGTAGTTCCTATTGGGAAAATATCATCTTCTCCAAAATCAAAAAAATGACCAACTGAATGTGATCCAAAATTATGTCCATTACTTTTGATATAATCCAAAGTCGATTGGCGATTAATATAAAAGTTAGACATCAATTCATCATCAAAATATCGAACAGTAATATTATAAGTGGCTTCAATATTATTTTCGGTTTCATAGTCCACAAATACTTCCAGCGTATCCATTCCAGTTGAACTATCAATATCATGAGTAATCATCAAGGTGGAAAGCGATCTACCAGGACTGGTATTTTTCCAAACGGCATGCTGATTATGTTCTAAAAATAATGCTCTTACAAATAAAAAAAGTACATCTGAAGTAGGTTCAAAACCATTGGAAGTAATTCTTTGAGCTTCGTAATCTCGATTGATTTGATTTCTCAAAATTACTTCTTTCCACGAAAGACCAATGGATACCGCGGCGCCATTTCCATAAAGATTTTTAATGACCGCAGCACTTCCATCATCATAAGTTGCTAAAGTTTTGGCAAAAGTGGTGGAGTATCCTAGTGTCTTAAAAATCGAAGAATAAGTATTTCGACCTAATGAAATAATTTGTTCTTCAGGCTCGTCGATATATTTTAAGGAAGCTTCATCTAGAGAAGTATCCCAATGAATTTCAAAGCGGGAATTACTACTTTCATAGCCATCGATTCCAAATAAACTATAGAAATCCTCATCTTGAATCCTTGGTGCAATAAGTACCCCTCCAGTTTGAACATAGTCAATCAATGCAGTCTTTTCATCCGTTGAAAAAGTGGAAGAAGTAAATAGCGAACTACTTAAAATCATCGCATAATTCACCGCAACGTCCACATCTTGAGTAATGATAAAAGGTATTCCGGTGACCTTTGCCATGTGTTCCACAGAGAAAAGTCGAGAGTCATTGGATTCGTTATTTTTGATGGAAAGGTCTAAGATAGCAATGGCTCTTTCATGAATTTGTGCATTTGAAAGGATAGGAAATAATAATAGGAAATTTATAGTAATTGAAATGAAAATTCTCATTTAGTTAGGGTTTAGTTAGTTTATTAGAAGGGGGAATTATTATTATGAAAATCTATAAGTGAGGAATAAAATAGTTGCAAAAATTACTCCATATAATAGTATGTTAGGAACTATTTTCTTAAAAATGATCTTTAGTTTTACAAAAAAAAGAATGGAAAATAATTTCACAGTTCGAGAAGCTCAAAAAAATGATATACCTCATATTGTAAATTATTGGAAAAGTGCTTCGAAAGAAGATCTTTTAGCAATGGGAATTGATATAAATAATACTGCTCCTTTGGATGATTTAGGAGAACGATTGGAAAAACAATTACCGCTACCTTATTCCCTAAAAGGAGCTTTTGTGCTCGTTGCTTTTGTTGATGAAAAACCCGTTGGACATTGTTATGTGAATCATTTGGTTTTTGGAAAAGAGGCATTTATGCACCTACACATTTGGAAATCAAATCTTCAGCAAAAAGGTTTAGGAACTCAAATGGTGAAAAAATCAATTCCAGTTTTTTTCGAAAAATTAGAATTGCAAACCCTATTTTGCGAACCTGCTGCCAAGAATCCTGCTCCCAATAAAACCTTGGAAAAAGTTGGATTTAAATTTATTAAAAAACATACGACCGTTCCTGCCGGGTGGACTTTTCAATTGGAAGTCAATCGTTGGGAAATGATTTTAGAAGATTATCAGTTTTTATTTTAAAAGCTTTCAGATGAATTTTAACCCATTCCCAACTCTTCAAACTGAAAGGTTTAATCTCAGAAAAACCTCCACTCAGGATTTAGAAGACCTTCTTTTTCTCAGATCAAATCCAATCGTTAATCAATATATTGATCGGCCTTTAGCACAATCTTTAAAAGATGCAGAAGATTTTTTAACCAAAATTGCCAAAGGTTTAGATGAGGGAAAAAATGTTTATTGGACGATTTCTTACAAAGGAAATGATCAAATGATCGGCTCTATTTGCCTTTGGAATTTTTCTGAAAATGGAAAAATTGGAGAGGTGGGATATGATCTAAAACCTGAATTTCATGGACAAGGAATCATGACTGAAGTCTTAAAGTCAATATTGATTTTTGGTTTTGAACAACTACAATTAGAAAAAATAGAAGCCTACACTCACCATCAAAATGAAGCATCAAAGCGGCTTTTGGTTAAAAATAACTTTAGGCTAGTCGAAGGAAAGAAAGATGAGTTTAATCAAGCAAACATTGTTTTTGAAATTCATTGAAACTGTTTTGAAATTTGGTAAAAAAATTAGCGACATAATTCAAAACAGTCTCTTACAACCTATAAATAAATTATCCTTTAGGAACTTCCTAGTTTTTCCATTTTAAGGAAAGGCTAGGGAAGTTGTAAGTATTTAATTCTTAATCATTTTAGGTTTGAGTCGTTGTGGATTTCTTAAAAGGTCAAAAAAATCTTTGATATAGGATTTGTTATATTCGATAGTTCTTTCACTCATGTAGGTAGCTTCATCACAGATTCGATAAACATCTTCCTCAATCGAAAGGTAATATTTAATAGTACTGTAAAATTCTTCTTCCGTAATTTCATAAGAAAAAAAATATCGTTCGTTCACATCTTCAATGGGAAGTGACTCGTGTGGAACCGCATAACTTTGACCAACGAATCCAGAATAATCAAAGTCATAAGGAAGAGCAATAATTTTTTCTCGAGAAGGAACTTTGACCAACTCTAAATTATGTTTATTCCCCAAAGACCAATCTGTATTAGCTATCATGTATTGGAAAAATTCCATTTTTAGAAATAATTCTCGATCTAAGTTCGAAGCATTTACTTTACCTTTAGTAACTACTTTTGCATCATTTCTTCTCTCATATTCCACTTCATCTTCGATTACAAAGCCAACCATCTTATATTTATCCTTACCATTTTCACAGATGTGAATATCAACTAATTTCGCTCGGATGCAATTTTCATCAATGAAGGTATACAAGTCATAAAGGAAAAATTCTTTGTATAATTTTTCTTGGGCTTGTTTACTTGAATTACATGGAAAAACAAATTTTAGTTTATCGATTTTCATAAAACCATTGTCCTTCAGCGATGACTTTTTTACGTCAAATTTAATTGGAGGCATATTGCATACTTGCTTTCGCATATTTCCTCGAGCTCTTACTCTTCCTTTGAATCTCATAGCATCTTTACCCAGTTGATCAGCTACTACTAGTTGACCCTCTTGGTATTTTTCCTTCATTTTGCCTTTCTTGATTTTCTTAAAGTTAGTTTCTATTCTTATTTTTGGAACACCCTCTAAGTTGTAAATATGGTCAAAAAGACTGGTTGTCTTATTTATTTTAATCCCTGCCAGAGCTGTTTTATTTCCCTCCAAATCACCAATGGAGTATTCGTTATTTTCGATATTCAAGATTTGACCATCTAATCCTTTTTTTATACTGCAATCGATTGCGATAACTCTTCCATCAAACATGGCAGTTATCTTATCCAAACTAGTATGTCCTACAATGATTCGATCTTGATCTAATCGTTTTAAAATAGATTTGATGTTCTTCTTTTTAAAATTTTCAGTATCAAAATATCCTCGATACCAAACTGGTCCTTCAGTAGAGTAAAGCAAAGTAAGCAGACTATCTTTTAGAATATCTTCCTCTTTTGCCCGTAATAATTTTGTTGTAAATGTATTGTTAATATCTTCCAGCGATAAGTCTAAATCCAAGATTGCATCAGAAACTCCCGCATGGACAAACAAATTTTTATTAATCGAGGTCAACACTTTATGACTTGCAATCCAATCACCTAAGACACTTCCTTTTCGGAAAAAATGATAATATTGATTTTTAAAACTAGCGGAGGTATAATAATATTTTTTATTGATGTATCTGATATCACCTTGAAGTACCATGATTTCATGATTACCAAGTAATACTTGAACTTTTCCCCCAGCCATTTCAGCTTCTTTTTGTAAAAAAAATAAAAACCAAAGAATGTCTAAAACTTGATCTCCCCGATCCAAATTATCGCCTACAATAACCAAATGCCCATTGCCATATTTCCAATTATTTTTTTCATCAATGACTTCGTTAGCTCGTAATAATTTTTGCAAAATTCCAAACTGTCCATGCACATCACTCACGGCAATAACTTTTTCAATATTATTATACACAACTTGGGAATCTCTTACAAAATCCAAATTTTGCAAATCAACTTTTGGGAAAGAGGGACGATCAAAAGTGGTGGCTTCCGAATTGGCGATTAAAGTATCATACCCGACTCCGGCTTCTACCCATTGGATTTGCAAACTATCATTCTGATGAAAAATGTACGGCCCATCAAAATACTCGGGATTGATTTGGGAAAAAAGTAAGAAAGGCCATAAAGCGAAAATTATAAAAGTGAATTTTGTCAGAGTTGTTTTATTCATTTTTTGAGTTAATTAGGTTTATGCTAAGTTAGAGAAGTTTTTGGTTTTTGCTGATTTTTTTTTTTTGAATAAAAAAATAGTTGCAAGAGTGAGTTTGGCTTGTCAATACTCCTATTGGGATTAAGTTTTATTTTGAAAAAATTACACTTAGCCAATAATACTTTTGGATTTACCACCTATATTATTATATTTATTTTTTTATTTAATGAAAAGATAAAATTGTGAAACCAACCGACATCAAAGACCCAGAGTATTTTCATAAGGTGGTGGATTGCCAATATGCTTGTCCTGCACACACTCCAGTTCCCGAATACATTCGATTAATTGCCGATCAGAAGTATACAGAAGCATATATGATCAATTGGGAATCCAATGTTTTTCCAGGGGTACTCGGTCGTACTTGCGACCGACCATGTGAACCTGCTTGCCGTCGTGGAAGAGTAGAAGAAGAGCCAGTTGCCATTTGTCGACTCAAACGAGTTGCAGCTGATAATAAAGGTGAAGTCAAACACCTAATGCCTCAAGGTCCTTTCGAAATGAATGGAAAAAAAGTAGCGCTAATTGGTGGCGGACCAGCTTCATTAACTGTTGCTAGAGATTTAGCTCCCCTTGGGTATGAGATACATTTATATGATGAATGGAACAAAGGCGGTGGAATGATGCGAACCCAAATCCCTGCTTTTCGATTACCTGAGACGGTTTTAGATGAAGAGGTGAATTACATTCTCGACATGGGAGTGCATACTCATTTCAATACTTTCGTCGATAGTATGAAAGGTATTTTAGATAAAAAATACGATGCAGTTTTTGTTGGAACTGGAGCACCAAAAGGCCGACCGCTTCGAATTCCAGGTTACGAAGAGGGAAAAGAAAATATCCATATTGGAATTGAATTTTTAGCAAGTGTAGCTTTTGAGCACAGAGAATCTATTGGGAAAAAAGTAATCGTACTTGGCGGTGGAAATACCGCCATGGATTGTTGCCGAACTTCCAAAAGAATTGGAGGAGAAAAAGTAACGGTAGTTGTTCGATCTCCTCGAAAAGATATGAAAGCTTCTACTTGGGAAATCGAAGACGCAGAACGGGAAGATATCGAAATTTTTAACAATATGCCTCCTAAAGAATTTGTCATTGAAAATGGAAAACTCAAAGGAGTTATTTTTGGAAAAGTGAAAGCGGAATATGATGAAAATGGAAAACGATCATTAATTTCCACCGGCGAACCTGATGTTTTCATTGAAGCGGATGATGTAATTATTGCTATTGGTCAAGACAATGCGTTTCCTTGGATTGAAAAAGATTTAGGGATTGAGTTTGGGAAATGGGAGATTCCTGTTTTAGATAAAGTCACTTTTCAATCTACTTTGCCACATGTTTTCTTTGGTGGTGATGCAGCTTTTGGTCCTGAAAATGTGATTACTGCCGTTGCTCATGGACATCAAGCGGCAGTTTCCATTGATCTTTTTTGCAAAGGAGAAAGTATTCATAATCGCCCAAATCCAATGACAAATTTAGTAAGTCAAAAAATGGGAATCCATGAGTGGACTTACGATAATGACATAGCAGCCGATTTACGATATCAGGTTGCTCATGCTGACAAATCAGTTACTTTGAAAGATCGAAAGATGGAGGTCGAATTAGGTTTCGATCATATCGAAGGATTTAAGGAAGCGCAAAGATGTTTAAATTGTGATGTACAAACTGTCTTTACTACCAACCTCTGTATCGAATGTGATGCTTGCGTAGATATTTGTCCAACGGATTGCATCACTTTTACAACCAACGGAGAGGAGGAAGAAGTGCGAACTCGACTTAGTGCTCCAGCCGAAAATTTATCTCAATCATTATATGTGTCAGAAGTTTTACCCACTCAAAGAGTCATGCTTAAGGATGAAGATGTTTGTCTTCATTGTGGACTTTGTGCAGAGCGTTGCCCTACAGCAGCTTGGGACATGAAGAAATATTTATACAATGTGACAAAAGCCTATCAATAAAATGGAAAAAGAAATCATAGTAAATGACCTTGTTGTTCGTTTTGCCAATGTCAACGGAACAGGGTCAGCATCAGCTAACGAAATGTTTGCTAAGTCAATTTTCAGGATGGGCATTCCAGTTACACCTAAAAATATTTTCCCTTCTAATATTCAGGGATTACCGACATGGTACGAAGTTCGAATTTCTGAAAAAGGATATTTAGGACGACGTGCAGGAATTGATATGTTGGTAGGGGTGAATCCTCAAAGTTTAAGAAAAGATATTGATAGTGTTCGATCAGGTGGATACTTCGTTTATGATTCCAGCAAAAAATTGCATGAGGAATTTATCAGAGCTGATATCAATTATATCGGAATTCCAATGATCAAATTAGCGATGGAACATTATCCCAATCCACGCTTGCAACAGTTGTTGAAAAACATGATTTATGTTGGAGCGGTAGCGACTTTGATTGATGTGGAAATTGATGTTTTGAAAGAAGTGATCGCTGAGCAATTTGCTGCAAAGCCTAAAATTATTCCTTCCAATTATCAAGCATTAGAATTGGGAGCTAATTATGTCAAAGAACATTTTGAGTATCCACTAGATGTTCGAATTAAGCGATGTAATAATAATGGTGACTCCATCATGATTGATGGAAATACGGCTTGTGGTTTGGGAGCAATCTACGCAGGAGCAACGGTCATGGCATGGTATCCAATTACGCCTTCTACTTCTGTTGCAAAAGCATTTGAAACGTATTGTAAAAAACTCCGGATTGATGAAGATGGAAAAAAGAAATATGCCTTTGTTCAAGCGGAAGATGAGTTAGCTGCTATCGGAATGGTCATAGGTGCTACGTGGAATGGAGCAAGAGCATTTACTGCTACGAGTGGTCCTGGAGTTTCTTTAATGAATGAATTTATTGGTCTTTCTTACTTTGCCGAGATTCCAGTTGTTTTGATAAATGTGCAACGTGGAGGACCATCGACAGGAATGCCAACTCGTACGCAACAGGCTGATTTAATTTCATCTGCTTATGCTTCTCATGGCGATACCAAACATGTTTTACTTTTCCCAAGTACCCCTGCGGAGTGTTTTGAATTTACGATAAAAGCATTTGATTTAGCAGATCGATTGCAAACTGTTGTGATGTTGATTTCTGATTTAGATTTAGGAATGAATAATCACATGTCGCCACCATTGGCTTGGGATGATGATAAAAAATATGATTTAGGAAAAATACTAAGTGCAGAAGATTTAGAAGAAATGAAAGAAGATTTTGGTCGATACTTAGATGTGGATGGAGATGCCATTCCATACCGAACGATTCCGGGTACACATCCCACCAAAGGTTCTTTTTTTACTCGTGGAACCTCACATGATGAGTATGCAAAATATAGCGAATCCGGAGAAGTCTATTTACGAAATGTTGATCGATTAGCTCAAAAATGGGAAACGGCAAAAACTTTAGTTCCTGAACCTGAATTTTATCAAAAAGAAAATCGAAGTAATGTAGGTTTATTATTTTTTGGAACTACAACTTATGCCGCAGTTGAAGCGATGGAATTATTTGAGGAAGAAGGTTTGATGATTGATTCGATTCGAGTTCGTGCATTTCCATTTCACCAAAAAGTGGAGGAATTTATAGCTGAACATGAGCAGATAATTGTCGTCGAACAAAATAGAGATGCACAGTTCCGAACGCTATTAATCAATGAATTAGAAGTCAATCCATCACGGTTAATTTCGGTAGTTAATTATGATGGAATGCCGATTACAGCACAGGCTATTCAATCGGGAATTAAAGAAAAATTGTCTGTTGCTACGTAGCAGCTGACTTTTGTCGGCCTTAAAAAACATCAACGGTTTTTTATAATTAAAAAAAATTGCGGCCTAGGAAAGTCAGCCGCAACGAAAAAACAATTAAAAATGTCATATATAAAACCCACATTTCACCATCCATCTTTAAAACCCAATAAAGTTGGTTATTTGAAAAAAGACTATAGAGGAGTCATTTCGACCCTCTGTGCAGGTTGTGGACATGATTCAATTAGTGGAGCAATCGTTCAAGCTTGCTATGAAATTTCATTAGAACCTCACAAATTAGCCAAGCTTTCTGGTATCGGTTGTTCCTCCAAAACGCCGACTTATTTTCTAAGTAATTCGCATGGTTTTAATTCGGTTCATGGGCGAATGCCTTCGATTACGACTGGTGCAAATATGGCGAATAAGGATTTAATCTACCTTGGCGTTTCGGGTGATGGGGATACTGCTTCAATTGGGATGGGGCAATTTGTACATGCTATTCGAAGGAATTTGAATATGGTTTACATAGTAATGAATAATGGCTGTTATGGTTTGACTAAAGGTCAAGATTCAGCGACGGCTGATTTTGGTTCGATCAGCAAAGAAGGAGAGGCTAACCCATATCAGGCGATTGACTTGGCAGGATTGGCATTAGAGTTAAATGCAACTTTTGTTGGCCGGAGTTTTTCAGGAGATAAAAACCAACTAGTTCCGATGATCAAAGCGGCGATGTCTCATCCTGGGTTTGCTTTTCTAGATGTGATTTCACCATGTGTTACCTTTAATAATACAAAAGGATCTACCAAGTCTTATTCTCATGTTCGGGATCATATAGAAATGACTTCAGCATTGGACTTTATTCCACTTGAGGAAGAGATTACGATTGATTATCCCGAAGGTGAATCTGCTGAGGTAGAATTATTTGATGGTTCTAAAATCCATTTAAGTAAGCTTGCTCCTGATTGGAATCCAACCGATCGATTCACCGCAGTTAATCGATTACATGAGGCCAAATCGAAAGGTCAAATTTTAACAGGATTACTCTATATTAATCCAGAAAGTAAAGATTTACATAAATTGATGGGGACTAGTGACAAACCATTGAATCAATTAAAGCAAAATGATTTATGCCCTGGTAGCAAGAAGTTAGCAGAGATTAATCAAGAGTTTCGTTAACCAAAAATTAATAAGCAGGTAATTATACATATTTAATACAATTGCTAAAACAGAAAAAGCCCCGATTACTCGGAGCTTTTTCATTCAAATCTTTTAATCAAATGGAGTATTAAATTACTCGATTTGATTAATATCGTCCACCGC
>CAYGRM010000236.1:0-10720 GCA_964352225.1 uncultured Saprospiraceae bacterium
TTATCAAGGATATTTTTTCGGAAAGGACAGTTTTAACTACTTCAACATTTCCTTCTTGAATGGCTTGGATGAACTTAGTTTCGGTCATTTTTTTACTTAAAAATAAAACTAATTTTTAAAAAGGATGTTTTGAATAAAAATAAAATCTTATGTCCAATAGAGATCAAAATCTCAAAGCACTCCGTCCACTCATTCCCACTATTTCTGAGGAAACTATCACTAGCGATGCGGAGCATTTTCAAAATAAAACTTTACGTCCTATTTTGAAGCTGCAACATGACTTATTGTTACAAATTTTTCAGCAATATGTAATTCATCGGAAAAATGTTTTCACAAAACTCTCTCCAGAGAAAAAACTTGAATACAACGAAAACAACATTCGTAAAGACTTGAAGTTCAGGAGTTTACTGATAGGAACGGTGATCGGTCATTTTTCTCAAGAAGAATATCAAAATTATATTCAAAACGAAAATGAGTTAAGAAAGAGATTGATTAATATGTTAATCGAAAGAATAAAAAGTGAATATGATAAATCTCTGTAAAAAGGTTTAAAAGTTGATTGCTATATTTAACTTCCATTGAAGTTATTAATCCCTCACATTCAAAATAAACCCAACTTTAAACACATTTTCAATGCTAATTTTTGGATCATTTTTTAATAATTTTCGAATTCGAGAAATAAAAACATCGAAACTTCGTCCTAAAAAATAATCTCTTTTTCCATAAATCTGTTCAACCGCTTCTTCTCTTTTTAAGATTCGATTTTGGTTGAGACATAGTAATCGGAGCACCTCATTTTCTTTCTCAGTAATTCTTCGGGACACATCTTTGTAGGAAAGTTCTTGACGCTGATAATCAAAAAAGTAGTCGCCAAGCTCAAATTGGGTAGGTAAAACATCAGCTGGTTCATCTTTTTGATGCCTTCTGAGAATCACCTTTAATCGACATAATAATTCCTCTTCATCGAATGGTTTTGTTATAAAATCTTCGGCGCCTGCTGCATATCCTTTTAACTTATCTTCCCTCATCGAGCGAGCGGTCAAAAACAAAAATGGAATATCCTTTTTCTCTTTTTTAATTTGACTCGCCAAATTAAAACCATCCATCTCTGGCATCATCACATCCAAAATGCAAATATCAAAGTTATGTTTTTTAAAACTCGTCAACCCTGATGCACCATTTCTACAAAGCTTTACCTTGAAATTTTGAGACTCTAAAAACTCCGACAACAACATTCCCAAATTAACATCATCTTCTACGATTAAAATATTTTGATTTGACATGGACTATTTATTTTAGATTTAGTAAACGTACGTATTACGAAGCTCCTGCTTCCTAACTCTAATTATAAAGCGGAAACTTCGCAACTCTAAATTTACGAAGCGGGAGCTTCGTGGTATGGCTATGAAGTATTTTTTGATGGTAAAAACAAATCGAATCGAGTTCCTTTATTTAGGTCGCTAATTACTTTAACAAAACCTTGATGGCGTTCCACAATCATTTTCACATAAGCTAAACCCAAACCAAAACCTTGTTGATCATGAACATCTCCATTTTGAACACGTCGATATTTTTTAAAAACACCTTTTTGCTCTTTTTGACCAATACCAATTCCATTATCTTCAAATTGAAAAAGAATTCCTTCATTTTCTTGTTTCATTCTGATTTTAATTTCGGGAGTAGCGCAAGAATATTTTAAAGCATTGTCCAATAAATTTCGGAAAGCATTTCCTAAATGAAATTTATCTCCTTCCAATTTTATATTTTCTTCATTAGAAAATAACAATACATTTGCATTTTTTTCTTTGATCTGAATATCCATTCCTTGAATTACATTTTGCAGCAGTTGCTTGGGACATAGGCTCTCTTTTTCTAGTTGATATTCTCCATTTTCTAATTTCGCTAAATGTAAAACTCTTTCGATCTGATGTTTTAATTTTCCACTCTCCTCTTTGACCACATCAAGATATTTATGATGAGTAGGTTCCGTTAATTTTTTTGATAAAAGATTTCCAGCCAAAGAAATATTCGTCAGCGGAGTTCTAAATTCATGCGCCATATTATTAAAAAACTCTTTGTTGATTTGAGCAATTTTTTTCTGACGAAGCAAGGTATAGTTAGCAAAGATGAAAACAGAAGTGATAAAAAATAGAATTAATATGGAGGAGAAAAACATGAATTTTAATTTCCCAAAAACATAATCTCGTTTGTCTGGAAAAGTAATACTCATCACATAATTATCAGATTTTTCCAACGGATTCAACGCACATTGATAGGTAGGAAAAGTACCAAAACTTTTGAATGATTCTTTTTCTATTATCTCTACATCATAATCCATATCTATGGCATAAAATTGAAATGCTACAGCCAACATGCTATCCAATTTTGACCTCTCAAAAGGTGTTTTTGATCCTACTTTGAATTCATCACCATCTTGAAAGAAAGGAACACAGCCTGTTTCTTGTAGCAAAGGAGAACAGCCTGCGGTTGGAGATACACTACATTTTGCAGGAGGTTCGACAATAATATTTCCTGCTGTGTAGCATAACGCAAGGCGAACCTTTTCATCAAATTGCTCCTCAATTAATCGTTGCGAATCAGCCAACCATTTGACTTGAAAACCAATTAAGGCAATCAAAACTATTGAGGAGGCTGCGATAACATACGATGTTCGGTTTGATTGCATGAGATTTATTTTTTGAAAAAATTTAAAACTTCGGTAGGAGGAATTCTTGCTACAAGATAAAGGATTATTCCTCGATGTTCTTGGTGTTTAACAGCTTTTTAACAAGTGAATAACAGGTAAAAAACAGCTTTATGTTGGTCTCGTGAATAACTTTGTGGAGTAATTATTTTGTTTCGAAACATCTTTACTTTATCGGTAGCTCAGCGATTCTGAGTGGAACAGACTTTATTCCCTGGATTTCTATTTAGCGAAAATAAAGTCAAATAAATTTTACTCTTATGAAAAAAATATTCGTTGCTTTTACATTCGTATTTTTAACAGCTAGTTTTTCCAATCAACTCCTAGCTCAAACGAAAACTTGTACTCCTGAAGAAATTGCTGCTTGCAAAAAAGTCTGTGGAGACAAAATAGCCGCAAATTGTACTGTTGCTCAAAAAACAGCTTGTCAAAAAGTTTGCAATAATTCTTCAGAAGCAAAGGTAGCTTCTTATGATGGTTTTAAAATTCCAGCCATTACTACTGCAAAGACTGCGTCATGTCAGAAAACGATGGCTACTTACGCTCCTGCTTCGTCAGTTAAATTGACAAAAAATGAAAAGGCAAGTTGCGTAAAGCATGATACTAAGATAGTAAAAAATGAGGAGGAATCAGCTGCGCCTATTGCTCAAAAGGTAGTTATGAAAACTACAGCCTCAAATAATTAATTAGTAACTTTTTGAAGTTTTTGACATCCCATGTTGAATCAATCAACATGGGATTTTTTCACAAGAAAAAGAGCAGTACTCAATTTTACCAAAAAAAAGATTTTTAAAAAGTATATCCAACTCCAAATCGAATTAACGCTTCTCCTCCTATATTAAAATTAAATCCAGCTTGCCGTCTCTGACTAGTGGTCAAAATAGGATTTTGAATTTCTTCGAAATCAAATCCAAATCCTAATAACTCAAATGGAAAATGTAAAATTAAATGAACTTTTGAAGTTAGATTAAATTTCAACCTTGGAACAAATCCTAAAACTAAAAAATACTGTTCTCTATCCCTCGAATAAAATTTATCATCAAAAGATTCAAATTTAGAAAAATGACCAAATAATCTCACCGCAGAACTAAAACCAATTTTTAATTTTTCAGTACTCAATCTTTCAATCCATCGTCCTTTCTCAAAACGAAGTCCGATATTTAAATCATCTGAGCTCCCAGCAATCACATTTGTCGTAAACATGAGTGGTGGGTTATTAATTGTACTTGTATCAACGGTAGTTTCAATAATACTTCCTTTAGTACTCCTGGTTGAAAAAGAAAGACTCACTTCAAAAAATTTACTTTTGGTTTTGTCCTCTCGATAGTATGCTATTGCTGGAGAGTTAAAAGAAAAATGGAAAGAAATATTTTTTTCATAAAGCTTTAATTCTACATTATTTTCAAAAAAAAATCGAATCAAAATTACATAAATATAATTTTGATTCGATTTCCTTTTTATCAAAAACTGAAAGATCATTCGAGTTATCTCAAGATCGTCACATCACCTTTTAACACAAGTCCTGCGGCAAAATCTAATCGAAGAATATAATAATAAGTTCCTTCTGGAAGCGGTTTTCCATTTTGATTAGTTCCGCCCCAATCATTATTATAGGGTTTTGCTTCATAGACTACATCTCCCCATCTATTGAAAACGATAAATTCATTATTGATATATTCATTAGGATTTTGAACTAAAATATCAAAAACAAAAAAATCATTTAAACCATCATCATTAGCGGTAATGGTATTTGTTTTTTGGTTGATCAAACTGTCTAAAGGAAGTGGATCTTTTAGATTGACAGTTATGGTAACTAATGAAGTATCGCAAGCATCTAGGCAAATATCCGAGCAGAATTCGTATTCAAAAATTTCCGTTCCGATAAAATCTAGATTTGGAGTATAGGTAAAATTACCTCCACCATTATTCAAAAGAGTTCCATTCGCTACCGCGGTCAAATCTGTAAATTGTCCCGCACCAACTATATCATTAAGGCTAACATCTAAATCTAACACTTGATTTTCTTCCATCACATAAGTATCATCATTGGTAACTGAAACTTCATCTACAGTTACCACCACAGTATCAGAACTATACTCAGGACATCCTAAAGCGGAAAGTGTCCAAACAAAAACATTCGATCCTGTTTGTAAATTCGTGACTTCGGTGGTTGGACTTGATGGATCAGTTGGGATGGAATTGCCAAGACTCAACCAAATTCCAGTAACGTCGGCAGGCAAATTCCCATCTAGGTTAGTTGTAATTTCACAAACTGAAAGATCACTTCCAGCATCTGCAAGTGGGAAAGTATTATTGAAAATAACTTCTACTGCTGTCGTCTCGGTACATCCAGATTGAATATCCGTAACTAACAAAGTATAAGTTCCGGCAGAAGATACTTGAGGCATTAAAGTAGTTTCATCAAGGTCAATAGTTCCTCCATTGGAAGCTGTCCATAAGTAAGTAATATCTGGACCTGTAGATGAACCAGTTCCATCCAAAAGAATTGAAATCACACCACAATCTAAATTGACAGGTGTAGTTGCTGTTGCGGTTACAGCTTGACTAGAAATTACATCAACTTGAGCGGTTGCAAAACATCCATTAGTCGTGTCAGTTACAGTCAAAGTATAAGTTCCAATTGCTTCTACTTCTGGGCTAAGGGTAGTTTCCGTTCCAGCAACGATAGTACCATTTCCGGAGGTCCATAAATAAATGAAATCATCTCCAGTTGAAGACCCAGAACCATCAAGAAAAATAGAAGTTGCAGTACATGGTAATTCAACTTCCATTCCTGCATCAGCAGTAGGAGCATCCGAGTCATCGATAATTTCTAAACTAATCGTATCAGAACATCCTGTCAAAGTATCTAAAGCAACAAACTCATAAATACCTGCTGCATCAGCTTGAATCATCAATTGAGTTGGATCAGCAGAAATAATATTTCCACCCATCATAGCTGTCCAATTGTAAACAACATCCATCGTCGAAGCATTTACCATTGCTTCCAAATTAACCAAATTAGTCTCACAGTCAAGATTCCCATCTGCCATGGCAGTTGCCATCACCAAACTGGTATCTACTAAAACTAATGCTCCATCTTGGTAAATACATCCTGTAATTGTATCAGTTACGGTAAACGTATAAAAGGCTTGAGCATCAACGGTAGGGGTTAATGTTTCAGTTCCATCTACATAATTTCCATTCGGTCCAGTCACCCAAGAAAATACTTGATTTGCCAAAAGAACAGACGTTGAAGCATCGAGTGTTACAATTGGAGAGGCACAAGTGATGTTACTTGAAATGTCAACCATAAGAATTGGAGTAGGATTCATTTGCTCTACAAATACATTAGCTGTATCAACACATCCATTACTCGTATTGGTTACACACAGAGTATATAAGCCTCCAACATTAGCTTCCGCGACTATTTCATCTTGTCCTGCTACAATATTCCCATTTGTAGTTTTCCAAAAATATTCAACTCCGGCAGTCGTCGAGCCAGTTCCATCTAACATCACAGTTGGTTCAGCACAATCAAACTCAACGGAGTCCTGAACCACCATAGCCACAGGAGGTGTATTATTTGAAGAAACAAATAATTGATCAGATGCCGAGCAGTTATTATCAAGATTAGTGATAGTCAAAATATATCCTCCAGGCGCATTAACCGTTGGCATTAAAGTATTCTCATTTCCATCTATCACTATTCCTGAACCACTTGCTGCCACCCATTCAATGAAGAATCCTGGTCCACTAGAAGAAACCAAAGATGCATCTAAAGTTATTTCAGGATTGGCACAAGTAATTGTTCCGTTCGCTCCAGCTTCTACGATTGGATAATCATCACTTTCAGTTACTACGACTGTATCCATATTCATGCATCCATTGATAGTATCAGTTACTATAATTAAATATTCACCAGCCGAGGAAATGGAAGGGGTAAGTGTAGTAGAATTCCCAGGAGCATTTCCTTGAATCGCAGTCCATTGATAAATATAATCTGATCCAGTCGAGGAATTAGAGCCATCTAAGGTAGCTGAAGTTTGGTCACAATCAAGTGCGAAATCAGCCCCAGCATCTGCATTGGGTGAAGTAATATTTTCGGTAACGACAACGCTTGCGGTATCTTTACAACCATTACTCAAGTCCGTCAAAATCAGATTATACGTTCCAATACCATCTACAATTAAATCTCCTTGAGGTGTAGCTCCTGAAATACTCCCATCTAAAGTTTCCCAATTTCCATTAACTCCAGGAGGATTTCCATTCATTTGTGATAAAAGAACCTCGGGAGTAGAGCAAGTAATTGGCCCAGAAGCAATTGGATTAGAAATAGGAGGAATCGTATCCATAAATACGGTCATCGAAGAAGTTGTCGTACAATTATTTATAGTATCCAAAACAGACAAAGTATAAATCCCACCAGCATCTACAATAGGTGCAATTGAGGTCGGATCAGTTACTATGTTTCCTGTTCCAGTTGTCCATAAATATTCAAACTGACTCCCAAGAGAAGAATCAGAACCATCTAATTGTAAACTAGTGATGTTACAAGTCAAGGTTCGATCAGGGCCAGCATCGGCAATTGGGATACTAGCATCTTGAGTAACCATAGTCGTATCACTTGCAGTACATCCATTTATCGTATCTGTTACGGTCAAAATATATTCACCTGCCGAGGTAACTGTTGGCATTAAGGTAGTTTCATCAAAAGCAATATCTCCACCATTTGTTATCCACAAATAAGTGAAATCCCCAGTCGATGAACCCGTACCATCCAACATAATTGACATTGTGGTACAATTAATTTCATCATTCATATCTGAAACAACTGCTGTTGGTGCTGCCAAGTTGGCTCCAACTATGACTAATGCTTCGTCAGTACATTGACTATAGGTATTAGTAACTGTCAAAATATAAGTTCCTACCGCGTCAACTGTTGGCATCGTAGTATTTCCATTAGTAATCATTCCTGGACCTGACCAAGAATAAGTAATCAACGCACCTGATGAAGAAGCACTTCCATCCAAAGTCACTTGAGGATTTGTACATGTAATGTCAGGACCGAGTTCAGCACTTGCAGAAGGAGTATCATTATTTAAAGCAATTTCAACACTATCCATTGCCATACACCCTGTTCCATCTTCTGTCACCGTCAAAACATATGTCCCGGCTTGGTTAATCGTTGGGTTAGGCATATCTTGATTCATTACAAAATTTCCATCTATCGTTGTCCAAGCATAAGTATAATTCCCACTAGGGTCTACCGTTCCATTCAACTCCAAATCCATAACCACACAATTCAAAGTATCAGACGCTCCTGCATCCACCATCGGAGGGACTACATCTCCTTCAACAAAACTAAATGCAGAATCTGTACAACCATTGGTTGTATCTGTAACAATTAACTCATAGGTTCCCAAGCCATTTACAGTTGCCATCAATGTATTTCCATTAATGATTGTAGCAGTTCCAGAGCTATGAATCCACTCATAAACTATATCAGAGCCAGTTGAAGATCCAGTACCATCCAGTACTGTAGTTGGTTCTGCACAGCTTATGGTATCTACAAGTTCAGCCATCGCCATTGGAGCAGTAAAATCTCCTAAAAGACTAAAGCTCGAAGAAAAAACGTTCGCAGGCATGCTTGAGTCAGTTATCGTTACGGTAAAAGTCCCTACTCCTACTCCTGTCAAATCTTGATTAGTACTACCATTACTCCACAAATAAGTATATGGACTAGTACCTCCGGCAACTGAAATATTAATCTCACCGCCATTTGTATTAGAACAATTAGGTTGAGTCAAATCACTATTGGTAATAAAAATGGTTTGTTGAATATTTATTTTTCCACCTTCTGATACTAATCCTAAGTTATCAGAACTACCAAACTCAACTACTTCAACTGGAATTGGATTATCATCAAAGACAATACAAGTCATATCATTCACACCTCCAATCACCGTAAAACACATTTCAAAAATTGTTGTACCGTCTGCTACTGTCACCCCATTAAATGGATCACTATCGTTATCATTCCAAGAAAAACCAATCAATCCAGAACCCGCATTAGTGATTCCAAATGAATTTATATTTAAACTTGATAAATTAAATGCCGTAACAGAATCGTATTGCAAAACCGAGGCATCCCAATTGATCGAACTCTGAATACTTTCTAGATTAGTGAAATTTGTTACACTTACTGGCAAACAAAAATTAGCTCCAGGTGCATAAATTTCATCTGGCATCGTAAAAGTCAATGGCGTTGGAATAGTCACATTTCCACCTTGAGTAACCAAATTCATTGGGGTAAACATTCCATTGATAAAGGCTAAAATATCAATCGAAGTTGGTGTTCCCGTAAAGTCAACTTGCGTGTTGCTTCCACCTGGACCAACTACTGTAAAACATAATCTAAGGAACAAATCTCCATCTGGCATACTCACCCCATTAGGATCAGTAGATGAAAAAGAAAAAGTTGTAATGCCTGATGAACTTCCTGTCGTATTTATATTTGCCCCAGCAAAACTAGAATTTAAGGAATTATATGAATCAAATTGTATTATAGCAGGATCCCAATTAATTGAAAATTGCAAGGCATTTATATTCATCAAGTTCTCTGCAGTTACATTCATACAGAAGGAACTTCCAGTACCAGCAGTTACATCTTCTAACGTAAAAATGGCATCTTGGCTTTGAACTTGAGAAGTTGAAATGAGTAGGAAAAATCCTATAACAATGGTTTTAATTATATTTATCATCTTTAGAATTTGATATATTTTGGGCTTGTCTTTCGACAAGAGCAATGTTCAATTTTGTTTTTTTATAAAAAATTGAACACACAATTTTTGTCCTTTGGTTAAAAAAAACGGATAACTATCTTATCTGACCTAAATCCTCTTTCTATCTATTTAGAGAAAATGCTAAATTTATTTCATGTGAACTTCCAACCGCTGGGCCGAAGGTATTGTAGGAATAATCAAAACCGTAACCGACCCTAAAGCTATTGTCCCAGCCTAAATTATCCCCTAAATTAAACCCTGTTTCTAAATGAAAAGTCCCTGCAGTAGAGAGTCCCGTTCCTAGCCACATGTTGCTTGGAAATTGGTAGCGAATATTAAAATCTACTGACATCGGTGCATTTGGTGCATATTTTAACCACACCGAAGGCTCGATAAAGCCCTCATTATCGAAGTAATGATATAGTCCAAGTAGCCCATAAAAATGTTGAATTCTTTGAGTTGAAAAGTCTCCATTTTCATCTTTAAAATCTAAATTCAACCCGAACACCTGAGGAATGGAAATTCCTGAATAAAACATATCATCCGCTAGAAATCCACCTTCAAATGTTCTATAAAAATACACTCCCAATCCAACATCAGGGAATATTTTTGACTGGTCTTCCATACTCAAAACATCTCCAGGATCTCTCACAAATAGTTCCGAAGAATTCACTCGATACTGAACTGCTCCTGCAGTCAATCCGATGGACAATCCTGAATATTCCATATCATCTGAAATGATTCCAGCAATTCGACCATAAGCTCCAGTAAAACCTGTGGGCCCGGTTTGGTCATTCACCAAATATCCTCCAAACATTAAACCGACTCCTCCCGTCTCCATCACATATTCTCCTCGAATAGTTTGGGTAACTGGATGTGCATCAAAGCCAACCCATTGGGTTCGATAGGAAGCTCCAAAAGAAAGATTTTGTTGAGCAGTATGAAAATCACCATTAATCGCTGCTGGATTAATCAACCCAACATTTTGGCGATACTGTGTAAATAGGGGGATTTGCTGTGCAGATAATGCATGGCAGATAAGAAGCAGGGCTACTATTAGGTATAACCGATTCATGGGGTAAAATTTGTTTTTATTAATGCGCAAAATTACTTAAAAATACTCGTGGGGAGTATTATTAAAAGTTAATTTTTTGGATAAAAATTAGCAATTAACGAATGAAAACTCTAATAAATAAGGCTTGAGATTCAATTACAAGGGGAAGTATATAAA
>CAYGRM010000237.1:0-10588 GCA_964352225.1 uncultured Saprospiraceae bacterium
AAATAATTGCTGTTGCAGGATTGGCTCAAAATTTTGCGGCAGTCAAATCTCTAGTGACCACAGGCATCCAAAAAGGGCATATGAAAATGCACTTACTAAATATTTTAAATCATCTTGGAGCAAATGAAAAAGAGGCAACCGAAACGGTTAATTATTTTAAAGATAAAGTAGTTTCTTTCTCCGCAGTTCGCGACTTTTTAGATTTAATACGAGGTGAGAAAAAAAAGGACATTAGCCTTTTGACGGATCAAAAGGCACGTTCCTAAAATTATTTTTATTTTATTTTTGAGAACAAAGACCTTCCAAAACTTTTCAGTTTTGGAAGGTCTTGTTAAATAAAAGAGTCCCTCTGGTTTTATTTAAAAAAAACGTAATTACATTGTTGCAAAATAAAAAACAATACATTCACGCCAATGGAAAATTACTCCTTTCCTCAGAATATTTCGTACTCGACGGAGCACTTGCTTTAGCTTTACCTACCTCACGAGGACAAAATTTCACTTTTGAAAGCATTCCTGATAGTGAGGTAATTTCATGGAAAAGTTTTGATGAGAAAAAACAAATTTGGTTTGAAGGTATTTTTTCTAAAGAAAATTTTGAAGCAATTGAAACAAGTGATTCAAATATTTCTGATCGATTGACTCAAATTTTAAATGCTTGCCGTGAATTAAATAATTCTTTTTTGAAAAATGAAAAAGGAGTTTCGGTGGAATCACACTTGACCTTTCCAAAAAACTGGGGATTAGGAACTAGTTCGACCTTGATTTATAGTGTAGCAAAATGGGCAGAAGTAGATGCATTTGTATTGTTAGAAAAAACTTTTGGCGGTTCAGGTTATGATATTGCATGCGCTGGAACGAAGAAAAGTATTTTATACTCGAAAATAAATGGAAAAGCTGAATGGGCCAACTGTGAGTTTGATCCCCCATTCAAAAATCAGTTGTATTTTATTTTTTTAGGAAAAAAACAAAATAGCAGAGAGGGAATTGCACACTATCGAAAGATAGTTAAGAAAGATGATCTCGTTTCTAAATTTTCTTTTTTGACAAAAAAAATATTGGCTTGCTCGGACTTCTACGAATTTGAAAAACTATTGGAGCAGCACGAAAATCTAATTTTTATAACATTACATTTACAAAAAGTAAAAGATTTATATTTCAGCGATTTTTGGGGAAGTGTAAAGTCATTAGGTGCTTGGGGCGGTGATTTTGTTTTGGTAACGAGTGATCGTTCAGAGGAAGAAACTCGGAAGTATTTCAACGAAAGGGGATTTGAAGTGTTTATAAAATATGAAGAAATGATTTTAACGTAGCAGGACTTTCCAAGCCCTGCCACAAATACGGGACTTGAAAAGTCCCACTACGACGAAAAAATAGTTTATGGCAAAAAAATGGTTTGATAGCACGGTAATTAGAATTAAAGATGAGTCTTCGACGACGAAGCGATTTTGGGTACAAGTCGAAGGAGATGAAATTGTGGATTTCAAAGCAGGGCAGTTTGTAACTTTAGATTTACCAATATCAGATAAACGAACAAAAAGATGGCGCTCCTACTCTATCGCAAATGCACCTGATCAATCTAATATTTTAGAGTTTTGCATTGTTTTACTCGAAGGTGGAGCAGGGACAACTTACTTTTTTGAAGAAGTAAAAATTGGAACGCCGATTAAATTTAAAAACCCTGCGGGTGGTTTTTATCTGCCTGAAAAAATTGAATCAGATCTAGTTTTCATTTGTACGGGAACTGGTGTCGCACCGTTTAGAAGTATGCTTTGGGATATTTATAACAATAAAATTCCACATAAAAATATTCACTTGATTTTCGGAACAAGGAAGGAAGATGGAATTTTGTACGAAAAAGAAATGGAGGAATTGATGGGAAAAATGCCAGCGTTTAAATATTCAGTTGCCTTGTCGAGAGAAGAAAGTTTACCTGAAAAAAAGTATGAAATAGAAAAAGGTTATGTACATCTTATTTATCAAAAACATTTTTCAGAAGTTCGAAAGGACGTGGATTTTTGGATTTGTGGGTGGAGTAATATGATCGACGAATCGGTAGCAAAATTGATGATAGAA
This sequence comes from uncultured Saprospiraceae bacterium, assembly GCA_964352225.1. Lineage (GTDB taxonomy): Bacteria > Bacteroidota > Bacteroidia > Chitinophagales > Saprospiraceae > CAJQQY01. Next base: position 2,076 of record CAYGRM010000237.1, read on the forward strand.
ATGGGATATGACAAAAGTCAAATTCATTATGAATTATATGGATAAAAATATCAAATTTCGGACATAACATTTTCAACCAAATTGAGGGAAAAGCGTTACCTTTGTAGAATCAATCTAAATAACCTTTTTTAGAAAAATTAAATCGATAAAATAAATCATGGAAAATACAGCAACTAAAAGTCCGGTAATGCTTTACACAGAGCAGACTCCGAACCCAGAATCGTTGAAATTTGTAACCAATAGAATGTTATTCAAAGGAACGGCCGATTTCAGAGAAGAAGAATTAGCAAAAGAGTGGTCTCCGCTTGGAACTGCATTATTTGAATTACCATATGTAAAAGGTGTTTATATTTGCAATAATTTCGTTTCCGTAACTAAAGAGTTCAATTACTCTTGGGAAGACATCATGTTGAAATTGAAGGATTTCATCAAAAAATATGTTGAGACTGGAGGGGAGATTGTATCCGAAGGTTTTGAAACAGCAATGGCAAAAATCGAAGAAGAAAGAGGGGCAAGTTATGAATACTCAGAAGATGAAGCAGTCATTGTTCAAAAAATTAAAGACCTGATTGACACTTATGTAAAACCTGCTGTCGAAATGGATGGAGGAAACATCGAATTCAAATCATTTGATAGCGATGGAGTTGTGACGGTGATTTTACAAGGATCTTGTAGCGGATGTCCTTCTTCAACTGTCACTTTAAAATCTGGAATAGAAGGAATGCTAAAAAGAATGGTTCCCGAAGTAAAAGAAGTTGTTTCAGAAATGGGATAATTTAATCATAAAGAATCAACCTATCATTTTCCACAAAATGAGCTTGGCGATGTTTCGAAGGGAGCATCGCCATTTTTTTTTAAATTCCATTGGAGACAAAGCATTTCTTCAAGGATTTTTTCTTTTTTGTAAAAAGAATCAATAGAATTGTATATCTTTATTAAGAAAGCTAATTTTTCCTCTAATGAAATGCTTTCTAAACATACTCAGTTGAAAAACTCTCATCTTATTCTTTTTACAATAAAAAAAGTTTTTCAACCCCAAAAACTAAACCTCGTATTATCAATGACCTCGTAATGAGACTATTTGAATATGGTATGGATTTAGTTGTATAATAATATTCCTTTAAACCTTTTCTTACAATTACATCGGCAGTAGATAACTGTTGTTTTAATAAGCTAGAGTAAAATTTTCTAATATCTTAAACCAAATTGCGATGAAAATCAGAATCCTTTTCCTTTATGTACTAACTGTTTTGTGTACTTTAGGAATCCATTCTCTTAATGCCCAGATAGTGGACCAGACATCTATTACAGCTGATGAAGCTAATTTCAAATTAATTGCTCCTAATTCCTTTATCATGGAAATTGGCGGACCAAATGGTTATTATTATAAACAAGAAGTAGTTCATTCCAACAATATTTCTATTTCAAACTTAGATGCAAATGGAAAGAAATTCGAAGATGGAACTTATCTACTTCAAGTGACACCTATAGTTACTTTGTCAGATATTGAACGACAAGAACTTACTTCTCTAAGAGAAAAAAATGACCTAAAAGGAATGGCTGCTTATCGCTTAGCACATGACTTACCAGAGGTAGTTGATGTGACTAATGTGTATTTCAGTATCCGAAATGGTCAATTTGTTACTCCTGAACAAAAAGAAGTCAAAGGCTTAAGCAAGCCTAAAATGTCTATTGCAGAGCAAGATCACCCTGCTCTTTATGCTTCCTTAAATTATATCGCGACATCATACGAAGAACCAATTGTTGGTAATAGTAGTTTATCTCACGCTACCGATAATTCCTCAACGAGGGAAGATGACCAAGTATTTATTGATGATGTTATTATAGATGGTAGTATTTGTGTAGGACAAGATTGTGTTAATGGAGAAAATTTTGGTTTTGATACCCAACGACTAAAAGAAAATAATCTACGTTTACATTTTGATGATACGAGTAACAGCGCAAGTTTCCCAGGTAATGATTGGCGAATTACCATAAATGATTCATCAAATGGAGGAGCTAGTTATTTTGCGGTAGAAGATGCTACAGCCGGAAGAGTTCCTTTTAGAATTTTGGCTGGTGCACCTGCGAATTCTTTATATGTAGATGCTCAGGGTGATGTAGGAATTGGTACAGCTTCTCCTGTTGTTGAGTTACAAGTTACTGATGGAGATTCTCCAACATTGCGTCTTGAACAAAACGGATCTTCTGGATTCGGTCAACAAACTTGGGATATCGCTGGAAATGAAACGAATTTCTTTGTACGTGATGTTACTGGTGGTTCTAAGTTACCTTTTAAGATTAAGCCTGGGGCACCTGATAATAGTTTATTTGTGGCAGCGAATGGAAATATAGGATTAGGAACTCAAAATCCAAGCTCAACCAATAAGTTACAAGTGGAATCAGGTAATGTATGGGTAAAGGCAGGTAAACTTGGAATTAATGTCGCACCAACTACTTCAGCATTAGATGTTGTCGGGCTTTCCAAATTTACAGGGACAACTTTATTTACAGGGGATGTTTCTTATTTCCTTAATACTGGTTCTTCTTTTTTAAATAAAGCTACATTTGTTACCACCTTGCGAGTGGATGCGACGAATAATCGCGTTGGAATAGGACTTCCTAATCCGACCCATCTGTTAGAATTAAGTGCGGATGATGCTGCCAAACCTGGTGGAGGTACTTGGACTGCAACCTCTGATCGTCGCTTGAAAAAAAATATTGAAGATTTCAATGATGGATTAGCAGAAATTTTAAAAATCCGTCCTGTAAGTTTTAATTATAATGGGAAACTAAATTATCCTACTGAAAAAAGATTTGTTGGTATTATCGCTCAGGAAATGAAGGATATTGCACCTTACACCATTTCTACATTAAATAAAAAAGCCCCAGAAGGAGAATCTCCATATCTGGCATTTGATGGTACTCCGCTTCCTTATATGTTGATCAATGCTGTTCAAGAGCAGCAGGAAATGATCGATGCACAAGAAAAAGAAATAGCTGAGCTTAAAAGTAAATTGGCAAAATTTAATACACTTCAAGCACAGGTTGATGAATTAAGTCAAATGGTCTCTTCCTTAAAAGAATCATCTAGTAATTCTTCTAATGAAGCTGTTGGTGAAAAAAAATAATTGACCTCTTAAAATTAAATTCTTTAATTCTAAAAAAATGATCGCAATGAAATATATTAAATATATCACAATACTGATATTCCAATTATCCTTACTTCAATTTACTTTTGGCCAAGCTACGGATGATAAAGGTCGTCTAGCTGGGACAACTCCAGGTGCTGTCGTTGAAAATCAAGAAACTACTAAACCTGTTGATCAACCAAATACTAATGCCTTTTACTCTGATATGGATCAACCAAATGGGGAGAAAACTGAAGTTGAAGTGGATACCTACTATCCGGTAGATTTAGAAGTGGCTCGCGAAGAAATAATGGCAAGTACTCAACCTGCAGTAGTCGCTCAAAAAATCAATGATTTAAATGGCATGGTGGAAGATTTACTTCGAATTACAGAAGAGCTTCGTTTAGAAAATAAAGTGATTCGCGAAAGCCTGAACAACTGTTGTTCCAACGCTTCACTTGGCCTTTCTGCTAATGATGCTTATCTTCTACAAAATGCGCCTAATCCGTTTAATGCATCTTCTGAGATTCGATATTTTGTTCCTAATGGATTAAAAAATGTGGAAATCCGAATAAGCAATATCCAAGGAGAAGTGTTAAGTGCTATTCAAATTAAAGAAGCTGGATATGGAAAAATCGAAGTCGATTCTGAAATAATGGCTAATGGTACTTTTGTATATACACTTTCTGTACAAGGAGAAATCATAGATTCTAAAGTGATGATCAAGACACAATAACTGATCAAATACTAAAGATTTTTTATGCTTATAAAAGAAATCCCGAATTTTGAACCTTCAAAATTCGGGATTTTCTTCTACTTTACCTGATTGAATTTTCAGCCAATCTTTATAATAAACTTCTCTGTAAAAGACTTAGTACTCAGCAACATAACCTATCTTAGTTTAAAAATTCATTTAAGCATTCTGCAAATTAAAATTACCATCCCAATGAGAGTATTTATTCTTTTTATCTTGATTTCTTCTATTACTCTTTTCAAACCAAATCAATCAATAGCTCAGGATGCTCCTAGTTTCCAACCAATCATTGGACAAATAGGAGCATTGGAAAACCAAAGAGATCCAAAATGCCACGCCACGGCTTCCCGTCTGGAGGATTTTTTATATGGAACTCCACTTAACTTTGAAGCTCGAAATGAACGAATTGAATTTCAAAGAGCTTATGTCAAAACCTTATGGTTAAATTATTCAAGAGCTTTCAATAGCCGTAAAGGAGAAATCAATGAATTAGATTTATTCAAAGAAAAAGAAAAAAAATATTTTAGCTATCAAGAGAACGAGTCTGGCATTCATCTATCTTTTCAAAATGGCCATAAAGTGTCCATCACCGCAAGAGATTTCAGACAGTATAGTTCAATAGCTTATGCGCTAAGAGCCATTCTTTCTGTTCAACAATCTTTCCTTTTTGAAACAGAAAAATTGGCACCGCTGAATGATGAAGTAATGGCATATTTCAAAAAAAGTATCGACCTATCCGTTCTAGCACTACTCAATGAATCGGATCAATTGGCTCGAAAAAATAACCAGTTTGAAATAGAAGCTCATCATGTCAAAAGCGCTGTAAAAGTGTTGTTTGATGATCTTAAACCAGGACCTACTCCTTCCATAAGCAATCAAAAAAAAGACATTAATAATAAAGCCCTTTTGTACTCTATTATTGATCAAAAACTAGCAGCTTACCAAAATTATAACCACATCAATCAGTCTGTTTTCCTTCGAAATATTCAAGTCTATTTTTCTAAAATGACTTGGCCAACCGACCCAAACGATACGAAGGAACTTACCAATTTTTATACTAATGTTATGATCCAATTCAGTACAGAATTACTGAATTATACAGAGGCATTAGCTTTACAAAGAAACAAATCTACCATTGAATATAAAGAGATTTATGAAGCAGTTCAGGCATTTCTACCGCATTCGATCAATCAATTTGAAGATGTCACCTACTTTCCTAATCTCAACAGACAAGGTCAAATTGTTATTGAAGCATATGATTTAGATGCCTTCCGAGATAGTGGACTCCATTGGCAATATTTAAAATATGCACTAGATGATCGAGCAGGCGATTTACAGTCAGCCATTGATCCTTTTGCACTAGAATTGATGGTCGAAGGTATCGCTCAATTTGCCGTTGTTGTATTTAGGTTAGGAGGTATAGATGCAAAAAAACAAAATCAGGAAGTGATGGAAATCCAGCATTTTGAAAATGCGCTATTGACTTTTCAACAAAAATTAAATATCCATCAAAATAAACCAACCAACATTCCAGAACCAAACATAGTGTCCGTTCAACCTTCTAAAAATCAATCTAAAGAAAATCCTTTCTCTGAAGTTTCTAACGAGTTGGGATTAAATTTTGAACATAGAAATTCTGATTGGTTAAATCGAACCATCAGAGGTTACGTTGTGAAAGAAGATGAGAATCTGGCGCGTCTTGCTATCCCCCCTGCCTTTGGTGGCGGCGGTGTAGCAGCAGAGGATATTGATAATGATGGATGGGTAGATATCCTGCTTCTAAGTGGTCGTGGAAATCGACTTTTTAAAAATGAAAACGGAAAAAGATTTGTCGATATAACCGAGCAAGCAGGAATCAACTGGAAAAGAACAGATGGCAATTATGGCGAACCTCGCCAACCGATCATTTTAGATTTTGACAATGATGGATGGCAAGATATCTTTATTTCTTTTGCTAATGATAATCATCGAATATATCGAAATAAAGGCGATGGAACTTTTGAAGATATGACCGATCAGGCTCAACTAGGTGGAGAAGGTCTAATCGGCGGAGCTTGCACTTCCATCGATTATGATAAGGATGGTTTACCCGATCTTTATATTGGTTATTTTGGTAATTACCTACAAGGAGAATTTCCAACCTTAAAACGACATAATACCAATGGAAAACCTAATAAACTTTTTCGAAATCTAGGCAATTTTAGATTTGAAGAAGTGTCGGAAAATTCTGGATTGCAAAATACTGGTTGGACACAAGCGATGGGACATTCTGATATCAATGGTGATGGCTGGCAGGATCTCATAGTTGGAAATGACTTTGGAAGCAATGCTTATTACCTCAACAATCATGACGGCACTTTTACAGATGCTAGCGTTGCTATGGGTACTGATAAACCTTCCTACACTATGAATGTGGGAATTAGTGATTTAAATAGAGATCTTCGTCCTGACTTTTATATCTCTAATATTGTGGTGATGGAAAAGGATGATAAATATGTATTGCCTAATGAAGATACTCCTGTTCACTTCGATCCGTCTTCACTAAGTACTATGCGAGTGGTGGAAGCAAATGATCTTTTTATTTCCAATGCAGATAAAGATGGACAAATCACTTTTTCCAAATCTAAGGCTGTTGGAAGAGGTTATTCTGCTACAGGTTGGTCATGGGATGCTGACTTTTTTGATTATGATAATGATGGGGATGAAGATTTATATTGCCTCACGGGTATGAACCAATATAGTGTTTATAGTAACGAAAATGAATACTACCAAAGTCCAGAAGGAGAAGCAAAAGATATCAGCCTGGCAGATAGTAATGAGGAACCAAATGTTTTATTTGAAAATAATAATGGATTTTTAGAGGTCGCTACGCAATCTGGCGGATTGGATTATTCTGGCACTTCGCGAAGTGCTGCATATTTGGATATGGATAATGATGGAGATTTAGATATTGTCGTTAATGACTATACTGGGAAAGCAAGATTATTTAGAAACAATGCGGAACAAAATTCTAATAATTGGGCAAGCATTAAATTAATTGGAGATCCGACTAAACAAATTTCCAAAGACGCCATCGGCGCTTCTATTATTTTGACTACAGATACAGGTGATCAGCGATGGAAGGAGGTACATAGTACAACTGGATATTTGTCCGTTCACCCAAAAGCTTGTCACTTTGGTTTGGGTGAAATAAAAACATATCATCTGGAAATACGCTGGCCGAATGGTTATGTTCAAAAAATGAAAAATCTAGAAGTTAATCGTCATTATGATATATCATACCAAGAAAACTGATTACATGTTTTATACAAAATTTTAAACTATGGAGGCAATAACAAAAGCCCTGCAAATCTTAATTTACAAGGCTTTTGTTATTCAAATTAATCATCTGATATTTATTCTAACTTACTCCACTTTTACAAAACGCAACGTATGCCTTTTATTTTTCATAGAAACATTTACGAAATAGTGTCCCTTTGTAAGATTTCGGATATCAATCGCTCCCTGAGAAGAATTATCTTTTACTATTACTTGCCGTCCCATTAAATCAAAAACTTCTAATGTGAATTTTTGATCGTGATCCTCGCCTTCAAAATTAACCATAACAAAATCTTTCGCCAAGGTTGGCCATATATTTACATTCTGAATGATACTAATACTAGCTGCTTTGATTTCACTATAGGCAGTTGTCCCATCAAAGTCTATTTGTTCTAATTTATAATAATTTATCCCCGGATATGGTGATTGGTCAACAAATTCATATTCTGATGGTAAAGAAGTAGTTCCTTGCCCATTTATCTCTCCTATTGGTTCCCAACTTAATTCAGTACCTAATCCACGAAGTATTACAAAAGTTTCATTATTCTTTTCCGTAGCTGTTTCCCAGGTCAATAAAATTTCATCTTCGTTTACTGTTTCTGCTCGAAAAAAAGTCAGTTCAACAGGCAAAGGATCACATTCAGTAGTTCCTGCGCAAGCAGGATCATTTGAATTTTCAAATATGCCAGGATTACACCCTGAAAAAAAACAAGTAGTAGGACAGTCCCCAAAAGTTTCAGGTATACACATAGGAACTCCACCACAATCCCCACAACAACAATGTGTCTGAGCTAAAACGTCATTAGGAATAGCAAAAAGAAATAGGAAAAAAGAAAATACTAAGGCTAAAGATCTGTTTTTCATAATCGGATTTTTGAAAAAAATGAATAGAATTATAATCTCACCCAAAGTAAAAATTGGGCTATAAATGACCAAACAAATTTACGGAAAATATAATATTTAGTTGCAAGGTGGAGTCAAAATTAATGGCTAAAACATTAAAACTAACCCATAGCGAAATAATAAATATAAGGAGGAAAATTGAAGGAAAAGAAGCCTCACTCTAGTGCTAATTTAAGACCAAATAGAGATGTAACATTCAATAAAAACATATGACAACATCTCCCCTACTACCCAATGTCATATTAAAAAAAACATACTAAAAATAGCTTAATATAATTGTTGCTTCTAATTTAATTTCGTTAAATTTAGTGTTTAAAGACACATCCTTCAATCTTTTTTCAAAAAATTTCCCATTCCCAAAAAAGGCCGTTTTCATATTAAAATAAAGGATAAATACTATTTTTCCT
>CAYGRM010000238.1:0-10560 GCA_964352225.1 uncultured Saprospiraceae bacterium
AATTTACATCAATTCTAAAGAAGGAATTTAACTTCTTTCTGATCCCTTCCGTTTTTTTCAGTAGTAATTTTATCAGGTATTCTTGCAAATGTGTTGAGTGGTTTTTTATTAAAAAATACTTTCATCATGGAAACCAAACTCCAATTAGAAAATTTGACCATCTTAATTTACGCGATGCTCGCCTTGCTCTTGGTCATTATGATTTCACAATGTTCGATGATTATGGGAAATGAGGATGAAGAGTTTTCGGAAAAGATTGAAGCAGAAAAAATTGAAATCCCTCCTGTTATCTTATTGGGGAAAAATTTATTTAAAAATAATTGTGCTGCTTGTCATGCTAAAAATATGAAAGTAGATATGACAGGGCCAGCGCTTGCAGGTGTCGAAGAAAGATGGAATGGAAATAAGGAAAATTTACGGGCTTGGATTCGAAATTCTCAAGCATATTTGACGACTGGCGATGAGTATGCGAAAGCCTTATCTTTAAAATATCCAAGTATCATGACTACTTTTCCCAATTTGACTGATGAGGAGGTTGATGCGATTTTGGATTACATCAGCTTTACCTCAAATCAATAACTACCTGACCATCAAAGCTTTATAATTCAACCATAGAAGGCATATAAGAATCAGATAAGTCCTCAATGGGATAAACTTATATATTTCTTATATGCCTTCTATGGTTAAAAAAATCAAGCTACTCCTCCGAAGTGTCCCCTGCTTCGATGTTAATCGCCTGTTGTTTTGCTCCTACTTCTACCCATTTTCCAGGCTTGCGAGAATAGATATCATTGTCATACATTGCCTCACAATATGTTGTTGGCAAGTAATATCTCCCTTGGTAAGATGCATTCAATTGAACCCGATAAGTCTGTCCTTGATTTCGATAAATATCAAAATAAGTTAACACTCGATCATCTCGAATATCTTGATATTCAGGTCTGGTGGAATTTTGGAAAGTCGTCATATTACTCATTCGAGAATTATGAATTTCCCAACCTGAAGGGAAAACTTGAGTCAACGCCATTTCATCTAATCGGTATCGATATCCTGGATTATTGATAGAAATTTCTGCTACAAAATCAGTTCCTTGAATCAGGTAGGATGGATCAATTTTATTTCCTTTCATATCTCGATAAGTAATGGACATACGCAAGTTACTGTCCTCTTCTTTTTGATCTCCAACAAGTGGTTGACCGGTCGAAATTGCTCGAATGTAAAGAATTCCTTTAGATTCATTTTTTGCTGTAATTGATCGATTAGCTGCTCCATCAATTGGGACGTCGAGTTGCATTAATGGTTTACTAGAACCACCATTGACCATTTTTTGGTTACCAATTTTATATTGGAAATTAAACTTTTCTCCAACTTCATTGTCCCCAACAAATTTTCCAATCGCAATTAAACTGTAGGCCACCGTTTGAGTACTGTACCATTCACCTGAACTTAATCTTTTAGAAATTCGCTTGGCTATTCCACCTGCTTCATCCATTTTTCCCATCAAAGTTAGCGTCTCCAAAATCATCGCTTCGTCTCTCGTTCCTGATCCATAACTATAATACATTCCTCGGTAATCTTCAACGGTAAAATCTAAACCAGTAACAATTTGCTGTGCCACTTCTGGTTTTCCAGCCAAAGCATAAGCTGCTGCCAATCGCCATTTTGCCACATGATACATATCTTTTACTTCACGCAATTGATTCATTGCGCCAATTTCTGGATTTCCAGAAAGAGCCAAAACATACAATCGATAAGATTGATCTAATTGCTTTTGACGTAAGCGCCAATTATAATTATAATATTTGTAGTAGCTATTTTGCTCAACTGAATTTGTCCATTGTCGCGCTTTTTTAGATTGATAATTTACCCAACGCTCTTCCATATTCAAGGGCAGTTTATAACCCAATGCTTTTGCTTCCATCAGGAAGTGTCCTGCATAACTTGTTCCCCAATCAGAGTTGTCTCGGTTACCGGGCCAATAGGACATTCCACCCTCTGAAGTTTGGAATTTTTTCAAACGAGTGATCGCAGATTTAATGTTTTTCTCTGTTTGCTTTTTAATTCGCTCATCCACATCTAACAATCTACTTACGTAAAGTTGTGGGAAGGCTCCCGAAGTCGTTTGTTCCACACAACCATGTGGAAATTGAATCAAATACCTCAATCGTTTTCCCAAATTAATAGGAGGGATATTGGAAATCTCTAACGTTCCTGTATTGGTTCCACCAACTCCAACAGGCATTAGTTCAGCAGTCCATTCTTCGCCTGGTTGCAACACTTTTTCAGCCACTTCAGTTACGTAAGGATTTGGATTTCGAACCTGAATTTCAATTTCCTGAGTAGCCGTTTCACCTGCGCCAGTTGCAATCATTTTAAATTTTGCCACTCCGATGGCTTCTTTTACTTTGATGTCAAAAGTAGCAAGTTGATCTCCTATTTTGGAAAAAGTAAGATTCTGTGAATTGCCTCCAACAACTTCTACCAATCCACTTGACTCTTCAATTTTCACATTGACATTTTTGACTTTTTTATCCATAGCAAAAATGTTGATGGGTAATTTCAACGTCTCACTTGGGCCTAAAACTCTAGGCAAGGTGGCTAGCAACATCAAAGGTTTTCTGACAAATTTAGTTTCTTCCGTATGCCCATAAGCTCCATCTTTAGCCGCTACTACCATCGCTCTGACTGAACCAACATAGTTCGGCATCGTAATCTCATGAGTAGCCGTTTTTCCTTTTTCCAAATAAAATGGACCAAGGTGAATCACTACAGGTTTGAAGCGATTTGCTTTTTGCTCATCCTTCTTTTTCCCAACTTCATCATCACCTCCGATACTCAGTATGCTTTCTAATTTTCCACCATACGCTCCTAAAACTTGATCGTACACATCCCAAGTTTTTACCCCAAGCGCTTCTCTTGCATAAAAAGTTTTCCAAGGATCGGGAGTTTTGAATCGAGTCAAGTCTAGCAATCCATCATCCACAATCGCAACGGTGTACGCCATTGGCTTTCCATTTTCTTCAGAAACTTTTAAGGCAAAAGTTTCTTCTGGTTTTAACTCAGGTGGCATATTTAATTTAGGCTGCAAGCGAGTTTTTTCATCCTCTACATGAATAGGAACTACGCCGTACATTCGTATTGGTAAATCATTTTGCACCTGCGCATGAGGTTGAATTAAAGTCACATGAGCATAAACTGTCGGCGTCATTTCGGGCTGCGCAAAAAAGGAAAATTCATTATCTCCTTTCTTCGCATCAATCCAATAAGTTTCGACAATTCGCGAACCATTTTCAATAGAAACTAAACATCTTCCTGATTCACTCGCAGGGATATTTAATTTTACTTCTTCGCCCACATTGTATTTTTCTTTATCAGAAACAAAAGATAACATCGCCGCAGCTTGACGCATTTGTTGATCTGCATAAGAATTATCATAGTCTTCATCATCTTCTCCGTCACCATCTTCATCATCGTACCAAGGATAACCTGCGTAGAAAAAACTACCTGAGCAATGTCCGCTTTCTTCGTCACAAACTCGCACCATGTATCTCCCCCACTCTTCCACATTGATCGTCCAATCTGCTTTTCCTTTACTATTAGTTACCACAGACGTTTTCTCTTTAGCCAAATTATGATTAGAAGAATTGTATTGCATCAAATCATTGTCATAGCTATCCCACCACCATCTCCATTGCACTCGATATAATCCAATATTTAACTTTCGACCATTAAGGGCTTTGCCATCCCCATCAACTGCTACGAAATCTAACGTTCCATCTCGTTCCACTTCGATACGTTGCTCGTGATATTTATTTCTAGGAATTTTTACTCCAACATAACTGTCAAAAGGATCATAATCTACCGAAAATTGATCGGCACTTGCATCCCCACCTTTCTCGAAGGCACGGACTTTAAATGCTGCGCGGATTTTCCCAGTTGCAGAATTTTTAACATCTAAATTTGCCTCAACTTTTGTAAAACCATTTTCATCTAGAGGACCATCGTAGATAGTTTTTGGTTGTTGAGAGAATTCTCTAGTTGGATCGCCAAAACTAAAATCATTAAACTCTTTAAAGTAAGTAGAAGCGGACTTTAAATGCATTTCAACTTTTGTAGTCAAATTGGAAGCAGGTGCTCCATGCAACCAATTGACTTGCAAATCTCCTTTTAGTTTTGCATCCGTTGAAGTGAATTTATCTTTGCCAAAATCCATATTTATTTTTAATCGATTTGGTTTGACCGTTTCGATTTTCAAATTTTTAGTAAAACTTGCTCCACCTACCTTGGCAATTGCTCGCCAATTTCCAGTTGGTGCATCGGAACTAGTTGCCGTGTGCAAGGCATAAACATTATTGACATTGTCGAGTACCACTCGTTTTTCTTTTAAAGTTCCTCGCACATCATACAACTCAAAAGTTACGGGATGATTAGGTGGTAATTTTCCAGTTTTATCTTCTAAAATAAAATTCAAAAAGATAGAATCTCCCGGTCGCCAAACGCCTCTTTCACCATACATAAATCCTTTTAGTCCTTTTTGAGCATAACTTCCACCCACATCAAAACGTCCCAATGGCAAGGAATTTTGATCCATTATTTTTAAATATCCTCGCTGATTTCCTTTGTTAGCAATTACTACAAATGGATCAGTATCAAACTCAACGGCTGCCATTCCTTGATTATCAGTCGAAACAGATTTGATCAATTGTTGCTGATAATCATAGAATTCTAAATTCACACTTCCCATGGGTTGAGTCGTTCGAAGGTCGGTCACGGCAATCATATAATTATCATCCGAACCTCTTTTTACCAAAATCCCCATATCAGAAGCCAAGACATTTCTTCGTACAAATCTATTCGATTCATAGTACGCAGGAAAGCAAGGATCATTTCGATGTTCATATTGATAGCCATCATAATTACTTCGATACTGATTCCAAATAGAAGTGAATCTTTTACCATCATTTTCCAAAAATGGATCAGCAATAATTTTCTTATTATTTGTAGTCGTCTCTTCATCAGAATCACAAGTATAAGCTGCATACTCTGGACGGAAACCCATACTCACTTGATATATGGCGTGAGGATCATCGTTAATCAATTCGCTTAAATCCAAGGCATAATGTGTCCAATCCCTAGCATTAGCATCTGGATTGAGTTGAGACAATTGAATTTGTTTTTGCAAAATGATTCGACCAACTTGGTTTAAGTTATACCAGCCATCCACTTCATTATTTTGCAAAAATTGTAAAACGTTATTATTGAAAATTTTAATTACTTCGACATCCACATAATTCAAATTCACCGCATCAAATGGAAACATCAAACCTTTGGAATTCGGCATAATTACTCCGTTTCCAACAAGACGTACACGTGGTTTTTTTTGCATTAAAACTAACTTCCATTCACTATCATTTTTCATTTTATACCCTGCCGCACTTTTGATTCCAATAGCTGCTTTTACCGTGATTACTCCCGCCGATTTTCCTTGTGGATAAACGCTTACTTCGCTACCATTAATCATATATTTTAATTCCCCTTTTTTACCAACCAAGGAAATCAAACCCGTCAAATCTTGTGACTTATTCAATGGATCAGAAAAATATAACACGATATATGGATTATCCCCTTGCATCACTTTGGCATCCATTACTTTGAATTCACCCAAGGCTGGTATCTCTACTTTTTTGGAACTTTTCTTTTCTAGTCCCATTGGTTTTCCATCCCAAAAAACTTCTACTTCCGAAGATTTTTCTCCACGCAATATATTTTCTATAACAAACGTGTGTTTAATGTTATCATCTTTGTGCTCCCAAGTGATCGGTAATTCCTTTCCATCTTGCTTAGCGGAAACTAACTTTTCCACATCACTTGCATTTGCAACATCCGCAGTATTTAACCAACCTGATAATCGCTTTTTCTTTTCATCTCCATTTGGATCATTTTGTAATCCTTCGACAGAAATAAAAAAATGTTGTTCTTTGGTGAAAAAATTAAACTCAAAGGTCTTGGCGTCCGAAGGCACTTTTTTAAAAATTTTGGACAAAGCAAATTTTCCTAAATAATGGTTGTCAGAAGGTAAATTTTCCTTGGGTTGAAAAACGATCGTTTGTTCATCTTGCCATTGCGCAATCCCATCGATCGAAGGCTTAAAAGAAAAGACTCCTTTTTCAACTTCTGTTCCCACTAGATCTTTTCCAACCGGCGAAGTCAATTGAATTCGAATTGGATCAGCCTTGGAAATGGAGTTGGAAGTATAGGCGTAAATATAATTACTCATATTGGTCGTCATTTCTTTTGCTTCTAAATCTTGCTTGCAAGAGGAATAACCGACTAATAAAATCAAGGATACAAAAAGTAAAGAAGGGAGATTTTGGAATTTCATTTTTCTCATGTTTTGGTTTTTAAGATTACTAAAGATAATGTTTTTATCTAAACGCAACATTTGGTTATTGGATTTTATTTTTAGAAAAAGGGATTGAATGAACATAGTAAATAATTTAACGGTGAATGATGAACTGTAAACGTTTGATTCTAAATGAATTCATTTGGTTATTTATTAATAGTTATTGAGTTATTGGTTATTTCCAAAATGGGACTTCTAAAAATTGTGCGATTAATAACTCATTAACCAATAACTTAATAACCAAATAAAATCATCTAGAATCAAATGTTTAATAAACTAAAACTTAAATTTTAGCTTTCAATCTTGTTGTTAAGCTTTATCAATATGCCCACAATCTAAATTAATCTATACCATTCATATAGGTGTAATGATTATTTGCAAAAAATCATCTATTATTCGTAGTTCGTTAATGATTTTTTGAAAAAGATGAAAGTAGATTTATCATGTATAGAATTTTGAAGATACTTTTAACATTTTAGATAGGTTTACGTTTATATTTGTGTAAGTGTTTTCGTTTTTTCAAAACAATATTATTTTATTTAGAAAAAATATACACACATCAATACTAATACATTTTAACATAATTTATAAATGACTGATTTTCTTCCATTATTTCCACTCAAATTAGTTGCTTTCCCTGGAGAAGCACTCAACTTGCATATCTTCGAACCTCGCTACAAACAACTCATTCGAGAATGCGAACAAAATGGAACAACCTTCGGGATCCCTACTTTTTTGGGTAACAAAGTTATGGATTTTGGAACTGAAATAGAATTGATAAAAATCATCAAGAAAGGCTCTGACGGTTCTATGGACATCAAAACACGTGGATTGGGAGTTTTTAAAATTCATGAATATTATTCAATAATATCTGATAAAATGTATTCAGGAGGCGACATTGAAAGAGTGTCTGGAAATGAACATGGAGACCCAATTTTATATCCAAAGATCTTGAATATGACTGAGCAACTTTATGAATATCTCTCTATCAAAAAAGATATTCCAAAAGATAAATCTGACTTTTCAACTTATGAAATTGCTCATCATGTAGGTTTTTCAATTGAGCAAGAATATAAATTTTTGACGATGGCTAATGAAGTCGATCGGCAAGAATTTATGTTTGAGCACTTAGAAAATTTGATTCCGATTGTGAAGGATATGGAAAGATTGAGGAAGAGAGTGGAGATGAATGGACACTTTAAGAATATTATCCCTCCTGTGTAAATTACTAGTAGCTGGACTCTCCCGAGTCCAGAATATGGTGGACTGGACTCAGGAGAGTCCAGAATAGGTTAGACTGGACTCAGGAGAGTCCAGCTACGGAAAAAAACCATCCAAATACCAAAGGTGCTATTGGACCCTGGAATGACATGATTAGGGTTGCCGATTCATTTTGGGTAATCCCCTTGCTTCATTTTCTCGAAAGAAAAATCCGACCGGACAAGTCAACGGCTTGAGGCCCGCCCTACTCATGATTCGAGTCTTTTCCCTAATATTAATAAGTATCGGACCATAGCTTAGTGATACTCAGATGGGTTTATTTTTTTATTCTATTTGACGTCTTTTCGTCAACTGGATCGCAAGATATATCAAAAATGTTAATACCACAATACTACTTTTTTATTTTTTTAAAAATCTAATTTTGAGAAGCACATAGAATTCCACATCAATCATTTTTCATAAAAAACATTCTAAAAATCTAGTATTTAGACCATGATGCAGTAGTTGGTATTTCTTTTTTTAATCAGAACAATCTTCGTACGTTTGTGTTCAGAAAAAACATAGATTTTCATGAAATTAGGAGGTGAATTGTTTTTTGCTAAAGAATTAGGATTAAGATTTATTGGTTTACTATTCGTCTGGATGATTTGTAGAATTAGTTTCTATATTTTTAATGCAGATGCATTTCCAATAAGCGGAATCTGGGATTTCTTAAAACTACTTTTCTTTGGTTTGCGATTTGATTTTGCTGCGCTAGTTTATGTGAACTCACTTTTGGCACTCACCTACATCATTCCTTTTTCTTTTCGAAAAAATTCAACTTATCAAAAGATTCAAAAATGGATTTTCATCATAGTAAATTCTTTCGCTCTAATTTTTGAAGTAGGCGATATGGGATATTTTCGATTTGCTTTTCGCCGAGCAATCGGGAGCGATCTGAACTTAATTGGGGAAACGACGAATATGGCTTTTCAGTTTTTTCAGGACTTTTGGTATTTATTAATTCTCTATGCATTGCTAGTCGCATTGCTGAATTATATTTATAAAAAAACGACACTTCCCACACCTCCAATAAAATTCAACTTTCTGATTCAATTATTGATTTTTCCAATGATCATTGGCCTCTTAATTGTTGGAATGCGGGGTGGAATTCAACTCCGTCCGATCATGTCTTTAACCGCTGCTCAATATGTAAATGATATGCGCTTAATGCCATTACAAACCAATACAACGTTGAGTTTACTTTTTTCCGTCCAGCAAGACTTCATAAAAGAAAGACAATATATGTCAAAGGAAGAGGAAGCTAAATTATTTTCTTTTTCAAAAAATCCACAACCAAAAGGGAAGTTCAAAAAAGAAAATGTCTTTATCATCGTCCTAGAAAGTTTTGGAAAAGAACATATTGGGTTTTTTAATGATTATGAAAAAAGTCCAACACCATTTATTGATTCATTAATGATGGAAAGTTGGTATTTCGAAAATGCCTATGCTGCGGGGACTCGATCAACTCAAGGCATCGCAGCGATCTCGGCAAGTGTTCCAGCATTGATGGATAACGCTTTAATGTTTTCTCCATACCAAGGAAATCGATTAGATGGAATTGCTGCACATCTTGGAAAAAAAGGGTACTCAAGTGGATTTTTTCATGGTTCCAATCCTGGCTCGATGGAGTTTGAGCGGTTCTCAAAATTAACTGGATATCAAAATTTTTATGATCGAACAGCCTATCCAAATCAGAAAGATTATGATGGAAATTGGGGAATTTGGGATGCGCCTTTTTTTCAATTTACAGCCAATACAGTTAATCAATATCAAGAGCCATTTACCGCTCTTTTATTTTCTCTTACTTCTCATCATCCCTACCATGTTGAGAAATATTTTGAGGAAAAACATCCTGATGAAAAGCCCATTTTACGAGCGATTCGATATACTGATTATGCGTTGCAACAGTTTTTTGAAACCGCGAAAAAAATGGATTGGTACGACAATACTTTATTCATCATCACCGCAGACCACATCGGAAAACGAACCATAAAAAAATATGGCACCTTAGCAGGCCTATATCAAATTCCTTTGCTTTTCTACCGACCTAATTCTGATTTAAAGGGAAAATATTCATCCATTGTGCAACAGACAGACATCCTCCCTACTGTTCTAGATTATTTGAAGTTTGATGAACCATATATTGCTTTTGGCGAAAGTGCCATGGATACTTTGACGGATAAAAACGCTTATATGTACTCTAGTCAAATCTATCAAATATTGAATGATAGCTTACTGCTTTCCCACAACCAAAAGGAAACGATTGGAGTTTATAATTATAAAAAAGATGTATTTTTGAAGAATGACTTAAAGGATAAAAAAGATCCTGTGAATATCTTGTTAGAAAATAAGTTAAAGGCGGTTATCCAAGCTCATCATCGAGCAATGATTAACAATCAGTTAGTCACCCCTACTCAACATAATTAATATATAAACCATTGTAAATCAACACTTTACTGAAAAAAATAACTAAACTTTGAATTTATCCAAAAGAATAGAAGCACTTGTTTATCTCGGCGGAATTCTCCAACTGAAGGAAGAAGAATTAATCGCAGCGCAACAGATTAGTAAAAATAAAAATAGTTGGTTTACCCTTGAAAATAGTGATCAAGCACTACAAAATATCATTGCTAATTTTTTACAAAAAGAAAAATTAACAGCATGGGTGAAAAACTATGAAATTCCAGAAATTTCTCCAAAGAAAAACATTGGAATTATCATGGCAGGAAACTTTCCTTTAGCTGGTTTTCACGATTTATTGTGTGTTTTTATAAGTGGTCATCAAGCAAAAATCAAACTCTCCGCTGAGGATAAATTTTTAATTCCTTATTGCATTAAGTTATGAAAAATTAATTTGCATAATTAGAAAATTATTTTTAATTAGTAGAAATAAT
>CAYGRM010000239.1:0-1880 GCA_964352225.1 uncultured Saprospiraceae bacterium
CTGAAAACTTAGCCCTTTTGACCAAGGAATTATTTGTCAAAAAAATCTGCTTTGCGATGGCAAAAGATCAATTCTCTTCGCAGCAATATCTGCGACTAAAAGCAAATGCAGATTTGGATTTTGAAAAGCAAAAAAAGAAGACGAAGAGAACCGAACGTCAATCACTTCCAAGTATCGATACTTTAACCACACCACATCCTGAATTATATAATCGCATCAAAATGTGGAGGGATGAAACCGCTGCCGAATTGGAAGTGACACCTTATGTGGTGATAACTTTGCGGGCGATTATCGAGCTGACAAATTACTTACCAACTGATTCTTTGTCTCTTTTAAAAATCAAAGGTATTGGAAAAAGTAAGGTTCAAAAACATGGTGCAGCACTCATCAAAATTATCGAAGATTTTTGTAAGGAAAAAAATATCACCGCTAATTTACCTTTTCCCGAAACTCCTAAAAAGGAAAAATCAACGGAAACAACTGATACTAAAAAATATAGTTATCAGCTATTCAAATCAGGAAAAACGATTGATGAAATTGCCACTATGCGAAGTTTGAAAAGAGATACAATTGAATCGCATTTGTCCCATTTTATTTTAAATGGAGAATTGGATATTTCTCAAATCATGGATAGTGGAAAGGTGCAAGAAATTGAAGCGTTTTTTTTAGAAACGAAAGAGACTTCTTTTAAAGTTGCAAAAGAGCATTTTGGGGAGAAATATAGTTATGGAGAGTTAAGGTTGGTGGTGAATCATATGCAGAAGGTGAAATAAATGGATGAGGCTTTTCTTGATTTAATTCTTACTCATTTTCTTCATCCAACTGTTGTCCATCAAAAAGGAATTTTGAATACTGGGAATTTTCTAAAGCATTATTAAATATTTTATTTAAATAAAATTGAGCCTGTTTTTCTCGTTTCTTCATTCTCTCAAATTCTAATAATTGTTCCGCATCAAGGGCAGTTTGCCCAGTTGTCAATAATTCATAAATTCTATCATATACCCATAATTCAAAAAGAGGATTTAACCATGCTGCAAATTTTAAAGCAAGTTTTTCATCCATCCAAGTCCCTTGTAATTCTTTTTGATTTCCACCCTTTATCACTCGCAAAGCCTTGTAATCATTGCCGATATTCACATCTGAATATCGGGTTTCCAGTATTTTAATGAAATCTTTGGTCTGCTTCAATCTCAAAAAATTACCTGGCAACTTTCCAAATACTTTTGACATTTCAGTCGCATTGACCATCGTTTGCCCGTTTTCAAAATCGAAAGTAATGCGTCTACCTTCATATTCAAATGATTGCAGTTTTT
Organism: uncultured Saprospiraceae bacterium; assembly: GCA_964352225.1. Lineage (GTDB taxonomy): Bacteria > Bacteroidota > Bacteroidia > Chitinophagales > Saprospiraceae > CAJQQY01. Next base: position 1,314 of record CAYGRM010000239.1, read on the forward strand.
TAGTACTCATTAATTAAATATCTTTTTTCTAGTCATTGCCAGAAGGTTATGCTTTAAAATTTGAATAAAAACCATTCCCTAATTCCATACAAATGCAAATGTTTTAAAACTTATGATTTGATTCACTCCCCTACTCCACCACATCCACGTCATCCAATGCATACTTTTTCAAAATATCCGAAATCGAGTCAAAACCGTCTCTGGCGCCATCGTCATCTTTTTCAAAAAGCTGAGGTTGATTTGGATCGATACCTTGTTGATCGTTCCACCAAGTTTTGAATTCTTGATGAGTCATTTCACGGGCATATAATCGATTATCATAAGCGATAGGATTTTTCTTTTGTAACTCCTTTTTCTCTTTGACGACGCGTTCCATTATTTTTATCCAAACGTCACTTGTCGTATCAAAGAGTCGAAGTTTGGTCCACCAACTAACAAATGTCGCCGCTGCAATTTTATTTGATTGCTGGTTACTCGCTGAAGCTCGGAAAAAGTCAAGCGCCGCAATGATAAAATAATCTTCAAATCCTAACATAATTTTTTGCTTTTTTTGGGTCTTGCCCTTTT
>CAYGRM010000239.1:1890-10323 GCA_964352225.1 uncultured Saprospiraceae bacterium
ATCTCACTTCCATTGATATCTGGCAAAATTTGTTTGAAGGCAATTCCAGGTTTCACTTGAAAATCAATCAACAAATCATAAGCTCGATTCTCTGCAAAGGTCAAACTTGCAACCTCCTCCTCCGTCGGAACATAATCAATGAAGGTGGTATAATCTGAAATAATATTTTTACCTACATTCTTTTTATTATCGGTGAAGGTAAATTCGATATGGGTAATCTTTCGGCCTGACCGACGAATCATATCAGCCGAAACCACATATATACTTGTGCTTTTATTTATCTCAGCGATGGCCGGCTTGAGTACTTTATCATTGAACATTTTGAAAGCTTTATATTTATCTTTCAAATCCATCAAATATCTTAACTCATCAATACTGAATACCTTTTTAAAAACTTTACGATATTTTTTTCTCTTGTTGAATGTTCCTTTTAAGATTTGAAACAAACGAATTGAATAAGATTTATTTAATCGATTCAACTCAGGTCGATAGACCGCTACATATCTCGATAACCCAATTAAGAATTGAGACATATAAACTCCAAAACCAAAACTAATTCCTTTCACTCCATTCTTTTCGGTTGGAACTGCATCCGAACACCAACTAATAAATCCATCCAAATCTTTTCCCTCTACTTTGACATCTGTCTTAAATCGGATTTTAGCATTGACTAATTCCTCGCAAAGACTCGATATATTTGCATACAAAGAACTACTTTTTAACCCCTTTCGTCCATCAGAAAGTGCTGAGGCTAATTCACTCAATGGAACAAAAATTGGTCGAGGTAAATCACTTTGTGTTTTGGGGTTGACATAATGCGCAGCGATGTAGCAAACTGTTTTAATAGCTCTTGCCGAAAGTTTATAGGATGCATCGTAAACTAGTCGATCATCAAAGCGAACTAAATCTGTTGGATTATTAATTTTTTCAGACATTGAGCAAAATTTGGTCTATAAAAATTGGCGTGGGTATTTGCCAGAAAAATAAAGGTCACTACAAAAGTAAACCTTTATACTTTAATTCAAAATTAAAAGTATAAAGATTTATTAACATTGGGACCTTTCGACGAATTAGTCAGATTCCAATGATGTGCTCTTTGATTTTTAGATGATAACTTTTAGATACTTTTAAGGGAACTTTAAATTCCCAACGCGGGGACTTACATATCTCAACTAGGTGACCTTTAAGACGATTTTAGTTCCAACTAGGTGACTCAATTTGGCTTAAAGCCTTGACTAGCAAGGCTTTCCGACTTTCCTAAATACTTTTAAAAGTATTTAAAAGTATAAAAATATAAAAAGACTTAAAACAGAACTTAAGCTTTTGATAAATCAATTATTTTAATTCTTATTAAATATAAATATTGAGTTTTCATCAAATTTTTATCTACATACCTAAAGGTCACCTACTTGGAACTTATTAATTAATCTCAAGTCCCAAACAGGTGACCTTTACATGGATACAGCAATAATTTATTGTTATTTAGTCCCAAACAGGTGACCTTTAGGTCATGTAAAGGCGTAATGCCCCTAAATTATGTTATAAACTATAGAAAACTAGCTAATATCTAGTTCCAAGTAGGTGACTTTTAACTTTAAGTGTACTAAAGGTCACCTGTTTCAGACTCATTTTCCAAATGAAGAGTAGAGATTTACCTCTTTTAGTCCCAACTAGGTGACTTTTAAGGCTGTTCTATGCTAAAGGTCACCTATTTTGGAATAATTGGATTATGTAAAGTCCTGAAAATCAAAGAAATAAGTTCCAAATAGGTGACCTTTAGATCAATTGTAGGTAAAGGTCACCTAATTCAGACTAAAAGCACTAAGAATAATATGGGAGAGAAAGAATTAGTCCTAACTAGGTGACCTTTAGAGAAAATCTGATTTTGTAGACCTTTATGAGGTTAGCTTATTAGAATTAAGGTCATTGTTTTCCATTTGGTTCCAAGTAGGTGACCTTTAGCTGTGAAAATGAATATTTAATTTATTTTGCAGTAAAAACTGTTTGCAGTTTTGCAGTTGATTTTATTCTTCTTAGTGATTTTAGGAGATAATCTTAGTGGGATTAAATTTTTAAAAATATAGCAGTCTTAATGCTATTTCATTAATTTAACCGCTCTACCCTCTTTCTTTTTAATTGCTCATTTTTTATCAAGTGAACTCGCTTTGTCATCAAACTCTCCGAGTAACAAAATTTATTGATCATCTCTGGGAACTAAGTAGATAATTTGGACTAGTTCTGCAGAACACTACGATGTGCTCAGTCAAGCTCGAGACTGAATAGTATAAATAAAAACGTTAGACGGCAAAACGGCAAAACTGCAAACAGTTTTGATCACGCCAAGAAAGAGCTTCATTGCAAATGAGAATGGAAGGACAATGTAGGAGCAAAATGAAACATTAAAGTCTAATTCAGACTGCAAAACTGACAAACTGCAAAACAACCTCTTATGTATAAAATTCAATTTTTTCCTGATTATTATCAATGAGTATGTGCAAGGAAAATTATGCGAACTAAATTTCTTTTTCTCTATTATGATGACTCTAGTCGAGCAAGTTGTTTTTCAAAAAGGAAACAAGAATTTCTGATCTTGGCATTTTCCACTAGAACTTATTTGGATGGATGAAGCTTAAGTGTATTTTTAAAACCTAATTGAACTCGTGTTTATATTGTTTATATATAAAAAATAGACTGCAAAACTGCAAAACTGATCTATTTTTCTAGAAAAAGTAGACTTTAGGAAAGTATTAAAATCATTTTTTACTATTCAATCTTCAAATTTCATAAAAATTAGGTTTTCATAAAAAGCGATCTCAGAGGATTTTGGCGAGGAGATAAATTACTATTTTCAAGTTTAACTAAACTGCAAAACTGCAAACAGTCTTGCAGAGGTGAAAATCTCTTTGTTTTTGAGTAGTCAATGGAACAATTGAACCTTTCTTTAAATTGATGTACTAACTTTTTAATTAAACACATTTTTAAGCGTTTTAAGCTATTTTAATTCAAAATACGACCACTTTGTTGATTTCGGCTCCTAGATCGCTTAAAACGGCGATTTTTAAAATAGTTGAATCTTCTGATTTTTGTTAAATAAAAAAATAAAATTTGCAGTCTTGCAGTTTGCCCGTTTTGCAGTTTTTAAATATCTTTGCATTTATGAGAATAGGAATCACCAACTTAAAAGGAGGAGTAGGCAAAACCACCCTCACCCAAAATTTAGCTGTTTGTTTTGCTCATATGGGCTACAAAACATGCATCGTCGATACGGATAAAAACCAGAACTCAGTTTCTTGGAGCGGAGCACGTGATGAAAGCTTGCCCGAAATTCTAGTAGTAGGCGTAACAGATCCCAAGGCCGTCAATAAAACGGTGGACAAGCTTCATCAAGATAATGAGATTGTTCTGATCGACGGAACACCTTCCCTATCAGAAATGACGACTCGGATTATTTTAGTTTCGGATATTTTATTGATTCCGATTTTACCAAGTGCGCATGATGTGCGAGCGATGGGACAGTTTTTTGAGCGATACGAGCAAGCGCTGGAATTTAGAGAATCAATTCCAGCTTACTTTTTTGTCAATCAGTTTTCTGACAAGTACATTATTCATCGAAGTATTCGAGAGATGCTCAAGCAATTTGAAATTGGGATTATGGAATCCACTTTTAAAGAGCGAGTTTCTTACTTAGAGACTGCGGTGGAAGGTATGGGTGTCTATGAGTATTCTGATAAGAAAGCAAAAGCTGAAGTAGTCAAAATGACGCAAGAAGTGCTAAAACTGGCTAAAAAGGAAGGTTTAATTGAATAAAATCACTTAAAACTGCAAGACTGGTAAACTGCAAGACTGCAAAATTATTATTTTCAACGAAGCAAAAGTAAAAGATCATGGCAAAGAAAAAGATAGATACTTCAAAACTAGACTTAAACTTAGGCAAGAAGCGGCCAATTAAAAAAACACCGGTAAGGACTGAAAATGTAGATAGTGATGAAGTAGTCAAAAAGATTCACCCTGAGGTAGCTGCAAAAACTCAATCATCTGTTCCTCCGACTAAACCAAAAGAGGAAATCCCACAAGAGCCTACCAAACGAGTGACACTCGATATTCCTGTAAGCTTGCACAAGCGAATCAAAATGCATGTTTTTGATTTAGAAACCACGATGAAAAAGTATTTCTTGGAACTAGCCGAAAAGGATCTAAATAGAAATAAAAAGTAAATGCAGTTTTGCAGTAAAAACTGTTTGCAGTTTAATAAGTACAATAAATATGAACGCTCTTCGATTACTGGGATTTCTATGTTTTATACTCTTACTTTCCTCTTGTCCTAATTTACCGCAAAAGAATTTTGGACCAATAGAGTGTACAGATGAATTAATTGATTTAGGTGCAATTAATTTAGACCACTCGTCATTTGAATTTTTTCCATATGATTACAATTCTAGAAAAAGTATATATTTTAAAAACGCAAAAGGGACGGTGATAAAGTTTAGAACGCCAAGGACTTCTTTTGGTAAAAATTACGTAAGATATAATTATGACCTTAGATGTGAAGATGGTTCGAAAACTGCTTATTCATCGATTCATGAAAGATATAGTGTGTTTTATAAATGTGCTCAACAGGGAATAGATTTTTATGCTAAGTTATCTACAAAGCATGCTGGTCAACTCCAATTTAAAGATGTGCTGGAGGTAAAAATGACGAATCAGGAGGATAAAAAGACTACATTTCTTTATATGGTTACCTCATCAAATAAAATTCGAGAGGCCTCTAAAAGAAAGGGATATAATCCGAATTATGAACGATTGAGTAATTTAGATACGCTTGATGAAGTATTTATTGATGTATTTAAGCGAACTAATCCTACAGGTAGAATATCTGAATTGTATTATAGTATGGATTTAGGTTTGGTAGCATTCAACGATACCCTTTCAGGTTTTTGGATTTATGATGGAATGCAATAGCAGTTTTGCAGTAAAAACTGCTTACAGTTTTGCAGTTTGATTTATATTTTTTGAAAAAATGAAGAGGGTAGGGGAGAGGTCACCAAACAAAGCAGATTTCACAAAACCTCTATTACCTTTCCATAAACCTGTTTGGTCCAACCATTAATATGACCTTTGTTGTTACCAATCTGAACACCACGTTTTTCATTTTTAGCTTTGACTAAATGAGTGTAGAAGTTTCCGTGAACTTTGCAATAAACAGCATCACCAATTTCTACAGATTCCCAAGTGGCGGGAGCCAAGAGGTGTTTTTGCCCTGAAAAAAGAATAGGAGTCATGGAATTCCCTTTTTCACTTGTTTCAAAAGTTTCTCCATTGAGGAGTTTTTCTAGTTTGTAATTTCTCATAATTTAAATTTATATCCGAAACTTTTATAGACTAAGAATAGTTCCAAGGACGAGAAACCTTAAAAAAATAAAATAGCCAAACATGTTTTTCAAAAAGAAAAAAGATAAACCTGCCAAGACTGTTGAAATCACCGACCAAAATTTCAATGAATTAGTGATGGCAGCCAAAGTTCCTGTTCTGCTCGATATTTGGGCTCCTTGGTGTGGCCCTTGCCGAACGATTGGTCCAATCATAGATGAAATAGCGGAAGATTTTGAAGGTAGAGCACTAATAGGAAAAGTGAATGCAGATTCAAATCCAAAGATTTCAGAATTATTTAAAATCAAAAGTATTCCTACGCTTCTTTTTTTACAAAAAGATGAACTAGTGGAGCGTTTTTCAGGATTGGTTCCAAAACCTAATTTGGCTGAAATATTAGAAGATCTTATTGCCGAAAGAAATACGGAAATATAAATTAGAACCGATCTGTATACTTTTTTGCGAAGCGATATTTTGAATATCGCTAGGGTAGGGGGGTGGATTTTTTTTGGAATACTTACCTTATATAATATCTTTGAAACAATAATCAATCACTACTGTTTCAAGCGCACTTTTATCCCATTTGGTTTATTTAAATATCTGTAAAAAATGACGGCTCAACAAAGTATTTTTATTGAAGCAGCTCCAGAGGTAGTTTTTGATTATTTATTAAATATTGAAAACCGAAAAAATTATATCCCAGCTTTAGAAAAAGTAATAATGATAGATCCTTTGCCAATTCAATTGGGTAGCAGATATACTGAAGTAGCGAAGATTGCCGGAAAGCGAATGGAGACAACTTACCAAGTAATTGATTTTAAAAAAGATCAGCAAATTTCAGCTAAAACGATTGAAAGTGTTTTTCCCATCCAAGCAGATTTGCTATTGGAAAAAAGAGGAAAAGGGTGTGAGTTAACAATTAATTTGACTTTTAAGCTGACCGGTATTTTTAGAATGGCTTCAGGAGTGATAAAAGGAATTGTCAATCAACAAGCAAAAGATATTTTAGGAAAAGTGAAAAATAATATTGAGTAAATTTTAACTATTGGAATACTCCTCTAGCAAACGTTAAAAATAAATTAAACCAACCATTTGATTTTGTCATAGACCATTTTAATTGTTTTTTAGCTATTCGTTTTCATTCAAAACAATACTCTATGAAATCATTTCGACAATTGACTTTCCTTTTTTTAGCCTTCCCTTTGTTTTGTTTTTCTCAAGATACTTCCAATAAAAAAGATTCGGTTGATTATGTAATTATTTGTCTAAGTGAAGAGAGTCGGACTTTTCATAGTTACCATGAATGTGTTGGTTTAGAAACTTGTGAAGGTAAATTAAAGGAGCTTTCAGAGGGGGATGCCACTCGGAAATATGATAGATATGTATGTTGTCTTTGTTGGAATAATCCGGGGGATGATTGCAAAAATGATAATCCAAACGCTAGTTATGAATATGATGAGGAAGATGATCAAATAAGTGCTGGAGATATATTCTTTGAAGATTTTTTGTGGTTAGATGGCGGAGGAATTTATGCTTTGGCAGGAGCTGTTTTAGGAAGTGTAGTTCTTTTATCCAATGAGGTTTTTATCGGAGCGTCTTATTCCGTTTTGCCTCCAAAATTATCAACGAGGCAAATTTTTGATATTAATACCTCGCTAGGGTTTAGTCTGCTTTTTCGGAAAAACCTAAAAAAAGATGCCATCGAATATGGTTTTAATTATCACACCTTTGAGTTTAACACAGATAGAAATTCTCCAACCTCATATGAAAATGATGACCGATTTATGTTTTCACTAAGTTATATGCATCAGATGAATCAACATTTTTCGGATTATCGAAAGAAGCCTGCAAAGGTGAAAGTTTTTCTTGGACCGATAGTTACTTTTGGCAGTCAAAATTTATTCAATAATCAAGAGGTAAACAAAATTGGAGTAGGAGTGACTGGTTTAGTTGGTTTTCCTTTGGGAAAAAGAGTGAATATTGATTTGCGGAGTGATGTTACTAATTATTCTACTGAGGTAAAATTAGGTTTGCGATGGTTATACCAAAAAAAGTATCCTTGGCAAAGAAGAAGGCATTAAGTGAAATAAAAGGATAATACTGGAAAATCATTAGAGATAAGAGCTCAGTTAAATTTTTTTGAAGAAAAGGACTTGGATTGTGACAAGGTAATAATATATTTTCCTTTGAAAATCTTTGTATCTGATTTTCCATAAACTATATAAAGCTGATTATTAATTGTTTACAGTTTAGCTATAGATTAATGTGAAAAATACCATTAAAGTGGTAGGACATAATTACGGTTATGGCTAATAATTTGCAATTACCTTAACAACTAACACACGCCACGCTCTTTTAAAAATCCCCCCATTTTTTTCTTACAGTAAATTCACATGCTTTAATTTTTAATACACACAGCTATCTTATGCTTGATAACTTAACACACGTCCTTTAAAAAAGTAGCTGCTTAATTATGAGAGTATTTTAATACGTAGTTTTCCTAAGTTAATGAATATAAAAAAGCTGAGTGACCGTTTCACTCAGCTTTTTCTTTTTTAATAACAATAAATTATTTGATGTCTAAAGTTCTTTTATTATTGGTCCTTCATTGGCCCATGCGCCAAGAATACCTCCTGCGATTAGACAGGCAAATAGATTGGCACCACCATCAATTAATGAAATAGTAAGTGGCCGGAATAAATATAAATCTTGTCCCAAAACATTTAGAAAAGAAAAAGTAAAAGCTATGGCAACCGCAATGGCCATCCCAGATTGAAATCCATCAACTTCTAATTGGATAAAAAGCCATTCTAAAAAGTAAACGATGAGAACTGTAGTAATTAAACTTAGAGCATAGGGAACAAATCCTCTGTTGGCTACAAAATCTTCAACTTTCATATTATTGTTTTCGAGCCAAGCTTCAAAAAATATATAGTTGTACCATACGTATAGGAATGCACAGACTAAACCTATTGCGACCCAACATCCTAGGTGATTAATCTCTCTTTTTTTCATGTTTTCTTTTAGTTTTGAAGTAGATAAAATCTACTCTTGGTTGATGAATAG
>CAYGRM010000240.1:0-10318 GCA_964352225.1 uncultured Saprospiraceae bacterium
CCTGTGAATTGTTATAAATTCTTTTAAAAAAAGATAAGAAATTGATAATCAACTACTTACAACTGAAATAATTCAAAAATCTAAATCCTCCGCTCTAAATCCGAATATCCCAACTAACGTCAATTTACATATGAGATTAATAAATATACTTCTAATTTTCGCATTTACATTAAGTAGTTTCCAAGCATTTAGTCAATGTAATTTTACAGCTTCTAGTACAAATATTTGTGGCTTAGAATCAGTAAATTTTAATGTAATTAATCCTTCTGGAAATTATACTTGGGACTTTGACGGCGATGGAAATATCGATGCAACAGGATCTAATGTTTCCTACACTTTTCCTCAAGTAAGTTCAAATACCACTTTTTCGGTAGCCTTATTTAGGAATAATAGCTTTTGCTCTGTACAAAATATTACCGTTCAAACTACACCAGATCCGACGATAGGAGTTTTGCCAGGGAGTGGAGTTTTGGATGGAAATCAGATCAGAGTTTGTAGTAGTTTGCCAGATGTAACGCTAAATATTTATAACGCTTCTTCTACTTACTCTAATAATGTGAGTTATACGTTTGATTGGGGAGATGGTACGACAGAAGTTTTTGATAACAGTACATTTCCGGGAACAAATTATATTTCTCATGATTATTCAGGGTTTGGATATTACTACATTGTACTTACCGTAGAAACTTCCAATGGCTGTACTGCCACTCAAAATTATACTTTTTATAATGGAGGAAATCCTTCGGTGGGGTTAGCCACTCCGGGAAATACAACTGGACTTTGTGCACCTGCAACTGTTGATTTTCCAATTACCAATACTTCAAATAATCCTGAGGGAACCATTTATAATGTATATGTAAGTGGAGTACTTGTTCAAACTTATACGCAAAATAATATTCCAGCGGCCTTTACCTATACCTTTTTAGAATCATCTTGTGGCCTAAATACTTCAACTGGTAATTATGAAAATGCTTATGATATTCAAATCGAAGCAACTAATCCATGTGGATCTTCGCAAGCGACGATTGAACCAATTGAAGTAAGTACGCCACCTGAATTAATAATTTTAATAACTGAACCAACGGCAACTTGTGAAGGAGAAGAATATACTTTCACCAATGACTCAGGTGGATTGGGTGAAGTTTCGAGTGGAAATCCTTCCACTTGTACTAGTTTACCTCCAACATGGTCAATCACACCTGGAATTCCGGGAGTGGATTGGGAAGTAATTTCTGGAAACTTTTTTGGGTCTGATGAAATCATTGTAGTTTTTTATACTCCTGGAGATTATACGATAACGATGAATATAAATAGTCCCTCTTGTGGATCGGGAGTAGTTAGTCAAACTTTTACTGTTTTTGGAGATCCAGTTTCATCTGCGATTGTAAATTTGGTAACTGCAGCTTCGCCGGGAGCAGATGAATGTGTTTCGACTGTAGCAACTTTTGAAAATGAATCAGTAGGAGATAGTTTGAGTTATGTTTGGAATATTAGTCCAGCAGGTGGTTGGAATTTTATGGATACTTCGACTTTTACGACAGAAGATATCATCGTGAATTTTACAGAACCTGGAAATTATAACGTTAGTTTATTGACGAGTAATTTTTGTGATGCTTCGATTTGGGATACTACTTTAGTCATTGCAGCAGCTCCAGAAATTATTTTAAATCCATTAAATGATTATTGTGAAACAGCCACTTTAGATTTCGATGCTTCTGATATAAATTATAATGCCAATAACGGAACATTTTCCTCAATCGAGTGGAGTTTTCCAGGTGGATCTCCATCTACTTTTTCAGGGGCATATCCAACAGGAATTTATTATAGCTCCACAGGAACTTATACAGTAAGTGTTACTGCTACCAATCAATGTGGGCAAAGTACATCAACACAAACATTCAATGTTCAAGCACCAGGAAATATTTCTACTATGCCTGATCAGACTGTTTGTAAAAATGATGCTTCATTTTTTGTAACAGCGACTCCAGCTGGAGGAACTTGGTCTGGAACAGGAGTTTCACCAAACGGATTTTTTAATCCAGGAAATAATAATATTGGTGACAATACTTTAACCTATTCTTATATAGATGGGAATTGTAGTTTGACCGCAACCATGGTAGTAACAGTTTTGAATTTGACACCAACTGATGCAGGACCTGATCAAGAAGCTTGCGTTTATGAAACCTTACTTGAGTTGACGGGAGCTTCACCATCTGGTGGAACTTGGTCTTCGAATAATGGCGCAGTAATTATTGGAAATACATATGTTGATCCTACTGCTTCTGGTCCTGGAGTTTATAATTTAATCTACAGTTACACAGATGGTAATAACTGTACAAATACAAGTAATAAAATAGTCGTCATTAATGATCGTCCAGATGTTGAAGCAGGTTTAGATCAATCAATTTGTGAAAATCCATATGATATTTCATTGACTGGTTTTTCACCTTTAGGTGGAACTTGGACTGGAACTGGGGTTACTCCAATGGGAGTTTTTAATGCTGGAAACACTCCAGGATTGGGAGACTACACTTTGACTTATAGCTATGTTGACCCAAATACTGGATGTGTAAATAGTGATACCAAAGTCATTTCGGTGGTTCCTAATGATGTGGCAGATGCCGGAATGGACGAAGAATACTGTGTAAACGATAATCCATTTTCCATCTCAACAGGAACTCCAGTTGGAGGAACTTGGAGTGGAAATGGAATTACTCCAGGTAGTAACATCTTCAATCCTGCTACTGCTGGAGTTGGAATTCATGTGGTGACTTATACTTTTGGAGCAGGAGTTTGTGAAACATCAGATACGAAAGTTATCGAAGTTATTGACTTACCTAACATTACTCTTCCAAATATAAATGATGTTTGTTTAAATGGAACTTTAGTTGATTTGAGTGGAGTAAGTCCAGCAGGTGGAGCTTGGTCAGGAACAGGTGTTTCTGGAAGTGATTTTGCACCTGATGTTGCTGGTGTTGGAGTTCATACTTTGACTTATTTTTATACAGACATGAATACTTTGTGTTCAAATTCAGCAAGTGTAGATATTGAAGTTTTACCACTTCCTACAATTTTGGTAAATGATACTTCTTATTGTAATACGCCAGGATTGGTAGGTTTACCAGTTGCAAATCCTTCAGGAGGAACTTGGTCTGGAAATGGAATTGTAGGCAATCAATTTGATCCATATAATTTAGGTGTTGGAAATTACATTTTGACTTATACCTATACCGATGGAAATGGCTGTGAAAATAACACCACCATTACGGTAAGTGTAATTTCTCCTGATAATGTAAATGCAGGAAGTAATTTTGAAATTTGTATCGATGCTGGTGCTATTGATTTGAGTCAAATGGCTTCTCCTTCTGGCGGAACTTGGAACTCAAATGGAAGTGCTGGACTTAATGGAAATTCTTTTAACCCATTTACTGCAGGAGTTGGAACACATACGTTAACTTACTTTTTTGGAAGTGGAAATTGTCAAGTGAGTGATGAGGTAGAAATCACCATCAATCCTTTGCCGGTGGTTACCACTATGGATGACTTTGAAGTTTGTGAAAGTGAAAAATCTGTTGTTCTTTCTGCTCAACCTTATGGTGGAACCTGGACGAGTAACAATGGAGGTATTTTAGCTGTGAATATTTTTGATGCAACAGCTTCTGGTCCTGGTAACTTTTCCTTCACTTATACTTACCAAGATAATAATGGATGTGATAATTCTGATAACCTTTTAGTTTCAGTAAATCCACTTCCAACCTTAACTACTAATGATACCACTTATTGTAATACTCCAGGATTTGTTCCTCTTCCATACTCCACTCCAATAGGTGGAACTTGGAGTGGACAAGGAGTCAGTAATAATCAATTTGATCCGCAAACAGCAGGAGGAATTGGAAATTACAATGTAACTTATACCTACACAGATGGAAATGGTTGTACCAATGAAATAGTTTCTACCGTTTCCGTTACCTCTTCTCAAGCCATAGATGCTGGGCCAGATATGGAAATTTGTATGGATTATGGAATAATTAATTTAGAAAATATTTCTTCACCAGCCGGTGGGACTTGGATAGCAAATGGAAGTACAGGATTAGTTGGAAATACATTTGATCCTACCCTTGCGGGAGATGGAACTCATACCTTGACTTACACCGTAGGTTCTGCTAATTGTCAAGTTTGGGATGATCTCGTAATCATCGTTCATGAGTTACCTTATGTTGATGCTAGTCCAGATCAAGAACTATGTTTTGGAGAACCAAACTTTGACCTAGTTGGTTTCCCTACAGGAGGGACTTGGACTGGAACGGGAATTATTGATGCTCAAAATGGAACCTTTTATGCTTCAAATACTCCAGGAGATTACACCTTAACTTATTCATTTACCAATAGTGAAGGCTGTATCAACTCTGATGAAGTGATCGTAACTATCAAACCTTTGCCAGTTGTTGACGCAGGAAATGACATCACTTTTTGTAATCAACCAGGTAATATTATTTTAGATCCAGCAACGCCAGCAGGAGGAACTTGGTCAGGAGATGGAATCGTGGATGGAGCAAATGGAGTTTTCAATCCATTCAACTCAAGTGGAGTTGGAAGTTATGACATCATTTATACTTACACCAATCCAAATACAGATTGTACTAATTCAGATACCATCATTATAACTATTATTGATCCTGAAGTGATCGATGCTGGGCCCAATGATACACTTTGTATCGATCAAGGAACTCATCAATTAGCTAATTTCCAACCTGCCAACGGAACATGGAGCGGAGCGGGAATCACGGATGCCAATGCTGGGATTTTTGATCCTGTCGTTGCTGGCGAAGGATTACATACAATCACTTATCAATTCGGATCAGGAAGTTGTTTTGTCGAAGACACTAAAACAATTTTAGTCATTGACTTAAGTTATGTAACTGCTGGTCCAGATGAAACGACTTGTTTTACTTATGATTATTTTGCTTTATCGGGCTATTCACCTGCTGGAGGAATCTGGACTGGAAATGGAATTATCGATGGAGAAAATGGAATCTTTGATCCTTCAATTGCTCAAGTTGGAGATCACGTTTTGACCTATACATATACTGATGATCTATCAGGATGTATTATTTCTGACGCAAGACTAATGACGGTTTTTCCAATGGAAGATCCAACTTTTAATATGCCTCATTTGGTTTGTAGAAATGAAGTGGTCAATTTTGAAAACTTATCTCCTTCACATTATTCAGCTTCTTGGGATTTTGGAGATGGAAATTCTTCGACTGATTTTTCTCCAAGCTATGCTTACGATGTCGTTGGAACTTACGTAGTTACCTTAGAAGTTGAAAATGAGCATGGTTGTTTTGGAGAAATTTCAGATACGATTGTAGTGACTGATGTTCCAGTTGCTTATTTCCAACCTGATACTTCTGAAGCTTGTGTTGGTCTGGAATTGACATTAACAAATCTAAGTTTTGGTGTTGATTTGTCTTACAACTGGACTTTCGGCGACAATCAAAATGGGAGTACTCTAGAGAATCCAGGAGTTATTTATTTTGAAAATGGAATTAATGATACTGCCTATGTAATTACTTTAACCACTACCAACCAATGTGGAAGTAGTACTTACCAAGATGTAGTAACCGTAACTCCTCAACCAGTAGCGAATATTGGTTTGTCACCACAGACGGATTGTTCTCCAGTTATTATGGAATTCGCTAATATTTCTGTTGGAGCTGCTACCGACTTTTATTGGGATTATGGAAATGGAAATACCTCTCATGGAGTGCTTCCAGAAACGCAAACTTACATCGCAGATACCACCATTGAAGTTTATACCGTAACCTTAGTTTCTTCAAATGTGTGTGGATCTGATACTGCAACTACTCAAATTGTAGTTACTCCGCCAGACGTTCAAGCTTTGGCTGGAGCATCACAATTAGCTGGTTGTCAACCACTTACCGTTGACTTTTACAACTATGCAACGCCAGGAGCCACGATTGATTGGACATTTGGAGATGGTAACTCATCGTCTCAGTTGCAGCCATCTCACACCTTTACCGAGCCAGGAGAATATACCATAATTCAATTTGCGGGAAGTGATTGTGGTTACGATACAACTTCAATGAAGATAATAGTTTACCCAGCGCCAGAGGTTGAATTTACGCATCCAAGTTATGTATGTTTAAATCAGCCAATTCAATTTTCTAATAATTCAATTAACACTTCGGGAAATTATTGGGACTTCGGAGATGGTCAAACTTCTCAATTAAATCAACCTGAGCACATCTTTAATGAGCCTGGTCAATACACAGTTACGCTTCAAGGAGTTTCAATTTATAATCAATGTCCTGCTACTTACACGAGTATCGTAACAGTTATGGATTTGCCAAATGCAAGTTTCGAACCCGCAGCATATAGTGGTTGTGTTCCTTTTGAAATTGAATTATACAATAGCTCACAAGGAACTATTTTTTACGAATGGAGTTTTGGAGATGGCAATACTTCGATTGAAGAAAGTCCTAAACATCTTTACGAAGAAGTGGGAACCTATGAAGTAACTCTAATCGCTACAGATATCAATGGATGTTTCAATGATACTACTCTTTCAAATATTATTGTTCACCCAACAGCAGAAGCAGCATTTGAATTTGAACGAACTTCACTTTGTGGATTACCTGCAACGATTAATTTTGAAAATCAATCGCAAGGTGCAACAGGATACACTTGGAATTTTGGAGATGGATTGACCACTCCAAATACCAGTCCTTCTAACGTCTATTCTGAAGCAGGAGAATACTCTGTTGAATTAATTGCAACTAACCAGTTTTCATGTGCTGATACAACTATTCAAGATTTGATCATTTACCCAGAACCAGAAGCCAATTTTGAAGTAGAAAATAAAGAAGGTTGTGAACCAATGGAAGTGACTTTTAGAAATACTTCTACTGCAAGTAATAATTTTTATTGGGACTTTGGAAATGGAAATATTTCTGAAGAAGAAAACCCAATTAACCTATACGAAGAGAATGGATTGTATGATGTTCAGTTAGTCGTTTCAATTGATGATGCTTGTTTTGATACTATTGTTTTAAACGAATTAGTTAATGTTCATATCACTCCATTTGCTAACTTTGAAGTCGATGAAGCAAATGCTGGAGTTAATGATGGAGCATTTCAAATGATTAACCTTTCAGAAAATGCAGACAATTATTATTGGGAGTTTTCTGATGGAGGATCTTCTCAGGCAGTTAATCCAATCCATCGTTTTTTCAATAATGGCAACAAACAAATTTACTTAGAGGCAAGTACTGAATTTGGATGTGTGGATGATACCTTAATTAATTTTATTCCAAAAACGATTAAAGGATTATTTGTTCCAAATGCTTTTTCACCTGAACAAGGTATTGGTGATGTGAGAGTTTTCCAGCCGGCTGGAGTTGGTTTAAAAGAATATCATATGCAGATTTTTTCTCCTTATGGTCAATTGCTTTGGGAAACTCAAGAAATAGAAGATGGACAACCAACTGAGTTTTGGGATGGAAGAGTAAAGGGAAAATTGATGGCACAAGATGTCTATGTCTGGAAAGCTTATGCCGTATTTGACGACGGAACTGTTTGGCAGGGTGAGAAGAAAAAGAATGGAGGTTACAAGACTATGGGTTCGGTAACTTTGCTGAGGTAAAAAAATTAACCTTCCAGAAATTAAAATTCTGGAAGGTTAATTTTAATTCAAAACATTTTGAATTTGATTATTTATTCAAAAATTTTGAATCGACTTTTTCACCTACAATATTAATACTTCCGACCAAACAAATATTGCGACTAAAGATTTAAGTACTGCGCATAAAAAAAGATATCATGTCAAAACATGATAAAGGGCTTTATCATAAATAATAAATTTGAACAATTTAAGGCATTTAAAAACATATAAGATTCCCATAATAAAGGCTTATATGTTCTTAAATGTCTTATATGTTTTAAAAAAAGACACATTCAACCTTACATGGTATTTTTATGAGAAAGCCCTTAAACATGATATACTTTAGTTTTATAAATCGAATATTTTAATAACTACATAACCAATTTTAACTCATGAAAAAAAATCTATCAAAACCTTTATCCTCGGAAGGAAAGGTTCCTATTTATCTTTCTCTTCTTTTATTTTTACTATTCCCATTTACATCAATGTATTCTCAATGTTCTGACAATTATGTTCAAATAGGAAGTTATCATGTTGAGTTTGCAGGAGTAGAATACGACTATCCGAGTGAAGGGCAATCTACTTGGTATTATACAGTTTTCGCAACATCAGGCAAAGACATTAGTCATGTTACCTTCCCTTTAAATAAAAATTGTATCAACGTATTGGATGCTGGAGTTTGGGGAGATAATTTTGATGAACTTTATTCAGGTTTGGATATTCCAAGTGTAGGAAAAGATCCAAAGGCAAAAATTTGGGGATTAAAATTTGACAAGGGAATTGATAAAGGTGATGAAAGGAATTATTATTTTACTATAGAAAATAACCTAGAAGTAGAACCAGTACATGAAGTTTCGATTAAAGCCGGTCGGCCATTTTACAAGGGAACTGTATGCGGACCTAGTCCAGATTGTACTGAAGTATCAGCCCCCCCTTTGAGTAGCTGTATTTCAGGAATGGTTTTTCATGATGCCAACAAGGATGGAATTAGAGATAGTAATGAAAATCCTGTTACAGGAATAGAAGTGATATTGTACAGTCTCACAGAACAAATCGGATCTGTAATGACGGACGAAGATGGTAAATATAGTTTCTGTGATTTGGATATTAATACTTATGCCGTTCAAATATTATCTACTCCGACTATGATCACTACCTTACCTAATATTGGATCAGATGAATTTGATAGCGATATAGTATCTGGACAATTTACTGATCCTATTAATATCAATAATTTAGGAGAAAGTGTCACTAATGTTGATGGGGGATATTTTTCGTTTGGATTATGGGATTTAGGATTCGTCGTTAATCCTGATAACCAAAATCAAATCAACCAATCTAAGGTAAATGATTCTCAAGGATTAGACGTACCTAATTCTTTTGGTTATAATTATCGAACAAGTTTAGTTAAAAACAAAATAGAAATTTATCCAAATCCAATTATTGACCAGGTAAAATTTGTATTCCCACAAAACAGAAAAGATGATCTAATTATAGAAATTAGAAATCAACGAAATCAAATAATGACTTCTTTATTTATTTCAAAAAATGAACCAGAGAAAAGAATCGATTTAAGTTCATTAGCTAATGGGATTTACTTTGCATATATTATTTCAGATCAAGGAATTGAGGTGGAGAAAATTGTAAAAACTAAATAGCTAAAAACGGCAAAGACAAACTTGTTTTTTTTAACCTTTCAGAATTTTATATTCTGAAAGGTTTTTAATTTTTTATGAAAAAAAATTGGTTTGATTTTTTCATACTTTAAAAGTACTTCTTTTTCTTTTTCTAAAACGCTCTTTTACTCCCTGTTTTCTTAACTTTGCCCAATAAAAATCCTAATTATCATACTTTAAAATAAATATCTAAATGAACGTAAAGACAATTTTTACCTTACTTTTAATTTTTTCACTCGCGTCATGTAGCTCTGATAAAAAAGACCAACCGAATGATGGACCAGAGCCAATTGCTAAAGTTTTCAATTATAACGCTTTTGATTTGCAACCTGGTGATTTACTTTTTCAAGATGGGGACTGTGGGGCATTTTGCGAAGCCATAGAAAAAGTTACTTTTGGAATTGACGGTGCTAGACTTTCACATGTAGGAATGGTAGTACCGATGGGAACCAATGCTATTGCAGTAATTGAAGCTGTCGAAAAAGGAGTGAAAATCACTCCAACTGGTGAATTTTTTAATCGCTCTATGGATGGCGATGACAAAAGTAAAGTGCTTGTTGGAAGGTTAAAAAAAGAAAAACAAGCTCTTATTCCTAAAGCAATTGAGATAGCTCAATCAAAAGTGGGAAGTAAATACGATAGTACTTTCAATATGTTAAACGATAGTTATTATTGCTCGGAATTATTGTACACCGCATTTATGGAAGCGAATGATGGACAACCACTTTTTGAATTGCAAAAAATGACGTTTAAAGATCCTGATACCAAGGCTACTTTTCCTGCATGGGAAGCTTACTTCAAAGATTTAGGAATCGCAATTCCAGAAGATGAACCGGGATTAAATCCTGGGGGAATTTCTCGTTCTCCATACATTGATATTGTTTACGCCTTTGGAAAACCAGAAGGTTACAAAAAATAAAGAACATATAAACACCTGTAAATCAGATATTTACAGGTG
>CAYGRM010000241.1:0-10227 GCA_964352225.1 uncultured Saprospiraceae bacterium
AGATAATAGTTTATACAATTACTTCTCTTACATCAAGCTATACTTTTTAAAGAAAAAAATTCACTAAAACTAAAAGTTAAGATTGCCCATTCAAATTGCTACCGATTCTTATTCGTTGTACTTATTTTTATTTTTCCAAATCTAATTTTTTCTCAAGACCAATCCATTCATATCAAATGCGGCAAAAAGATATTTATCCTATTGTCGTCTTTCGAAAAGTAATCTTACATTTGAAGGTTTTTAAAACTTTCGAAATTAATAGGTAGAACACATTATGAATAAATCAAAATTTATCTTTTTCCTGATTACCAGTTTCATTTTTTTTAGTTGCCAAAATAATCCAGAGAACGATCGAACTGCTGCTCCGGCAAGAATTCCAGATGCTTGGGAAACTCCTCCTTCGATTTCCTCTGAAGATGAAAAGTTGGCTAATATTTTTAAAAAATTGGAAGGAACTTGGAAAGGAAATTTTATTACCATCAAAGATCATGATCCATTATTGAAAACAAGTATAGATATGGATAACCTAAAACTAGATTATGTTACTAAGCCTGGATTAGCTTTGATTAATAATATGGAAGTTGAACAAAATTTCACTTCTGAAAATCCCTATTTTCAAAAATTTACTGGTTACGATTTTTATCCTAAAGAAAAAAAAACCATCAGCTCCGATGGGATTAATAAAGTTGAAAATGGAAAAATTTTCCGAACCATTAAAAATCCTGAAGGAATCAAAAACTTTGAGGGTATGGTAAAAAATGATAGTACATTAGTTTGGAAATTTGCCGTGGAAGGTTCACAAAAAATGGAGTATTATCAAGAAACCATTTCAGAGAATTTTATTGAAATTATTGGTTATGAATATACTGATTTAGATCGATTGGATTTGGCACCCCTAAAATGGTTCTATGGAAAATACAAAAAAGAATTGCCTAAAAATTAATCTTTTCCTTTATTGAAAAGATCGAGTCAGTCCTAAAAGTAAAAAATAAAGGCGAGCAATAAATTGCTCGCCTTTTTAATTTCTATATAATTAAAAATATTGTTTTAATTATTATCCACATTTTGAGTGTCCACAACTTTGACACATCAAGCATCCTTCTACATAAACTAAACCATCTGAATCGCCACACTCGCCACATTTTTCTTTGACTACTTTAGTTCCGTCTGGAATGAATCTTTTCAACGCTCTTACAACACCATTTTTCCAAGTGTTAATAACATCATTTTCTACATTCAATCCAGCTACCAAATCCACCGCATACGGTAGAGGCATTCCGTGTCTTAGAATTCCAGAAATCAATTTAGCATAGTTCCAAAATTCTTTATCGAATGATCGAGACAATCCTTGCATGGTTACTTTGTAACCATCTTTATCCATATAGTGGAAATCATATCGGTTCATTCCGTTGTCATCTTTTTCTTTGATCACCCAACATTTTTTCATGTCTTTAGGTAACATAAAGCTATCCTCTGCACGTCCAGTAAAGATTTCATATGGTTTCCCATTTAATAAACCAACAACTGCTATCCATTTTTCATGATTATTTTGGAATCGAATTACCTCTGCCTCCACCATTTTAGGACGCTTTGGAGCTCGTGATTCTATAATCATAGTCTCATCTTCTTCTTCTTCTTTCTTTTCATCATTAGAAATCAACACTCCTGATCGTGAACCATCTCGATAAATAGTACATCCTTTGCAACCTTCTTCCCAAGCAGTTTCATAGATTTTACGCACCATTTCTTCACTCGTCTCATTTGGAACATTAACTGTAACTGAAATCGAATGATCTACCCACTTTTGGATGGCACCTTGCATTTTTACTTTTTGCACCCAATCAACATCATTAGCAGTTGCTCCAAAATATGGAGATTGTTCTACCAATTTTTGCAGCTTATCCTCTGGCATATTTTTCACCTCGTTGATGTCCATGTTGTTCGCAGTCAACCAGTCCATAAATTTGTGGTGGAAAACATTATACTCTTCCCAGCTATCTCCCACTTCATCAATAAAAGAAACCGTAACGTTTTGATCATTCGGATTAACTTTTCTTCTTCGCTTGTAAGCTACCATGAAAACTGGTTCGATTCCAGAAGTTGTCTGAGCCATCAACGAAGTTGTTCCGGTTGGAGCAATAGTCAATAAGGCAATATTTCTACGACCATGTTTTACCATATCAGCATAAAGCTCAGGATCAGCATCTTTCAATCTATTGATAAATGGATTATTAACTTCTCTTTCTGCTTCAAAGATGGTGAATGGTCCTCTTTCTTCCGCCATTTTTACTGATGAACGATAAGCATTCAAAGCAAATGTTTTGTGAACTTGAGTTGAAAAAGCAATACCTTCATCACTTCCATATTTCAAATTCATCCCTGCCAACATATCTCCTTCAGCGGTGATACCTACCCCAGTTCTTCGACCTTCCATACATGCTTTTCGAATCTTTTTCCAAAGGTTATGTTCAACCGACTTGATTTCCATTGGTTCAGGATCGTTTTCGATCTTAGCAATGATTTTATCTATTTGCTCAATTTCCAAATCAATAATATCATCCATCATTCGTTGAGCCATTTGAACATGTTTTTCAAATTTCTCAAAATCAAAATGAGCTTCAGGAGTAAATGGTTTTTCTACATAGCTATAAAGATTTACAGCTAATAATCGACAGCTATCATAAGGACAAAGTGGAATTTCACCACATGGATTGGTCGAAGTAGTTTTATACCCTAAGTCTGCGTAACAATCTGGCACCGACTCATTAATAATCGTATCCCAAAATAAAACTCCAGGTTCAGCAGATTTCCATGCATTGTGAATGATTTTATTCCAGATCTTTAAAGCATCTACTTCTTTAGTGAATCTTGGAGTCGCTGAATCGATCGGATATTGTTGAGTAAATTTTTCTCCACTCACTACCGACTTCATAAAATCATCCGTAATTCTGACTGAAACATTTGCCCCTGTAACTTTCCCTAATTCCATTTTTGCATCAATAAAATCTTCTGCATCTGGATGTTTTACAGACACAGAAAGCATCAATGCTCCTCGGCGACCATCTTGAGCCACCTCTCTCGTAGAATTAGAATATCGTTCCATGAAAGGAACTATTCCAGTAGAAGTCAAAGCACTATTCATCACCGGACTTCCCTTTGGACGAATGTGAGAAAGATCGTGTCCTACTCCACCTCTTCGCTTCATCAATTGTGCTTGTTCCTCATCCATTTTCATGATTCCACCATAAGAATCTGCGTGGGTTCCAATTACGAAACAATTAGATAAAGAAGAAATTTGGTAATCATTACCAATTCCAGACATCGGACCACCTTGTGGAATGATATATTTAAAATTCTTTAATAAATCGTAGATGTCTTGTTTCGATACAGGATTCTTGTATCTCTTTTCGATGCGGGCAATTTCATTTGCCAATCGTTTGTGCATGTCGTCAGGCGACTGTTCGTAGATGTTGCCAGCTGAATCTTTCAACGCATATTTGTTGATCCAAACGTTGGCTGCTAATTCGTCTCCATTGAAGTAAGTGGTTGAAGCCTTCATTGCTTCTTCAAATGTGTAGACTTTTTTTACTTGTTTTTTGTCGGTGTTCGATTTTGTAGTTGCTTTTTGTACTGCTAGACTCATGGTCTCTAATGGTTTTGAGTGAGGAAATTTGCACCATAGATTAGAGGGAACAAATAACATCGGATGTTAAAAATAATGTTTCACGTACTTTTTCATATCATTAGGTTTTATTCGTTTGGCGTTGAACGTTAGACGTTTTAAGGTCGCCCATTACAATTTCATTTATGAATAAACTCTAAAAAAGAAAACTTCTTTGCTGAAAACTCAAAAGAATTTTTGAGCCAAGGTTAGCCTTCGAATGTTTATACAACACTCTGTTTGTTTTCTTTAATTGAGACAAAAAATAAAAGAACAACTTTGGAAAGTGCCAATTTAAGTTGGGTTGTATTCCGAATTATTCTATGTTTAAAAGTGTGACGTTTTCCAATAGTCATATGACAAGAAATTCCTCGATTCTTCTTACAAAAGAAAAACTACGAGCAATAAGTTGCATACGTAAGATTTTAACACTCAGTCATCATTTTCTAAAACTTCTTAAAAAAAGAGTTTTGAAAACAAAAATTTGGTAAGTGTTAATTCTCAGATTCAGAAATTACAATTAGATGAATTTCAATGTAGGTTAAAAAAAATGAAGATTTCCCTTCTTCGTTTTTTCTTAAAGTTATTTGAAAACAAATAAAATTAAGGCTGTTTTTTTGAAGAAAAACTAAAAGTATGTTTGTTTTTACTATCAGTTTCTTTCTTTCAACAAATATAGACCTTTTATCGTAAAAAAAACCGTCAAAGTTATCCACATTATGTTAGTAAATATGCTAAACAACTGATAATCAATAACTTAATATTGTGGGTGATTTATCCACAATGTGGATAACTTTCTGTTAGTAACTTGAAATCAACATGGACTTAATAGGGATAACTCCTTGATTTTCAACGTTTTTTAAAAAAAATAGAGATGAATTTGTGATGAAAAAAAATTACAAATTGTGGATAAAAAAATATTTGAAATTGCTTTTAAAAAAAACTTTTTTGAAAAATTTATTTTAAAAGTTGTTTTAAAAAACAACTTCAAGAGGCTTTTTTGAAAAAAAGTTGAAATATTTTAATGACAAACTAAGGATCAAAATGCACCCCAGAAAGAATATTTAATTATTTCAAATTTTCATTTTCCCTTAATTTCTATCATTTTTTACCAAATAATAAAAAGGTTAGTTGATAGGAATAATACTGAAAAGACGAGTGATCAGTCAACTTTGGCTCCTAGTTCCACGTAAGAAATTAGTTCTTATAGAAATTAATTTGAATCAATCAGATCGTTCGATAGAGTAAAAATATGATTCTAGATGATTTCATTTGGTTATTAAGTTATTGGTTAATGAGTTATTAATCGCACAATTTTAGAAGTCCCATTTTGGAAATAACCACTAACTATTAAGTAAATGACTCAATGAATTCATTTAGAACCAAAAATATATAGGTAGGCATGTTCAAGTATTTGTAATATTTGAACATTTGCAAGCTTGAACCGAGTCATAACTTCTCTGTGAAAATTAAAACAATCGCTTCCTCCTAAACCACAACGCCAACAACAAACTAATCACAATCGAAAAAATAATAATAAAAGGAAAAGCATATTCTGAATCTTTAAAAGGTAAGGGAACATTCATTCCATATAGACTCGCCACCAAGGTTGGTAGCATCAAAATAATCGTAATCAAGGTCAAGCGCTGAATCACTTGATTCAAATTATTGGAAATAATCGAAGCATACGCCTCCATCGTTCCATTCAAGATATTGGTGTAGACATTCGACATCTCCAACGCCTGTGTATTATCAATAATAATATCTTCAAACAAGTCAGTTTTATCTTCATCCTCTCGAATTCCTAAAAAATCGGAACGCTTCATTTTCATTTTCAGTAACTCATTGGCTGAAAGTGAATTCACAAAATAGACCAGACTTTTCTCGATACTGAGTAGCTGACGCAATTCTTTATTTTTACTAGAATCGTATAATTCTTTCTCGATTAAATTTCGCTTAAGATTTAATTTCTTCAAACAATTCAAAAATCGAAATACATTTTGTTCTAATATTTTTAAGACAAAAGTAGATTCATCTGACGGTTTAAAGTTTTTCACTTTTCCATCAATAAACATTTGCAAAATCGGATTTTCGTAGGCTGAAATGGTAATCATATGATCGATCGTCAAAATGATTCCGATCGGTACAGTAATGTAAATTGCCTCGTTTTCAGCATTTAATTCGTTGAGTAACGGAGTATTCACCACGATCAAACGAACATCGTCTTCACGCTCATAACGTGACCGCTCATCGACATCCAGCGAATCCGTCAAGAAGTCCAAGGGAATTTCAAATTGCTTAGCTATTCGACTTAATTCTTGTTTGTCAAAAGGCGGGGAAATATTTACCCAACAAGATGGTTGCGGCTCATCCAATGTCTCTAAAACTCCATTCTTTTTGAGAAAATATTTAACCATAGGCTTGGTATTGAAAAGTGAAAAATAAAAAACTATTCCTAAATGAGATTAGTTCGACAAGTGTGCAAACTTACGAATTTGTTTTTGGAATAAGGGTTTTAAGACAGGCTTTCATTTTTGATCTATTTTCCCATAAATTATCTTTTCATATAATTTCAAATGAGAAAAATTGGCATCCCCCCAACGAGTAGAATATCCATTTTTTATCTGAAAATAATCGGCAATAATATCTCCTTGTTGCTCCAAATTAAAATCGAAAAGTGTTTTATTTTGAATCAACGCTAGTTTCAAATTATCCTTACCTCCGTAGTTGTAGCCTTCCTGTGTGGTTTGTGCCCAAAGTGCACGAGGAATGTAAACTCCTCCCATCTTTTCATATTGCCAAATGTGAACCAGTTCGTGGATCAAAGTACTATTTTGCATCTTTCCCCAACTATTAATGATATAAAAACTAACATAACAAAAATGACTTTGCTTTGGCCCGAGATAGGCTGATTCATCAATTCGAACTCGCTGATAATTAATGGAATTTCCAAAAATACTTTTTGCCATTGCTATTTCCCAGTCCATTAAGGGTCGTGTACTTGGTTTAGAAAAATCGCAAACCGTCTCATAGATTTCTCCAACTCCCAATATCTCTAACAATGCAATTACAACTTCTAAAATCCAATATAATATTTTTTGAATTGGACGATCAATTAAAGTGCTAAAAGTTATTTTCCGCAAATTCCAAAATCCCCGAAAGAACAATTTAAACAAGCGATAGAACCGCCAAGGCAAGAGTCGAAAATAATCAACTACTCGATAAAAAATTCCAAAGAGTTTGGGAAGAAGAAAATATGATTTGGAGGTTTTAGGCACTTATTTTTTTGAGAATGAAGATAAAATAAAAATCTTATTTTAAGGTAAAAGGGCTGTTAATGCTTGAAGCGCTAACAGCCCTAGGAAAAATTTTGAACCAATAATTATTTACTCAATCAAGATAAACCCAGCCCAAAAATAAGGCGAAGGATACAATTTTCGAATATCCTTTTGCGCTTGATAAAACGCTTTGTGAATATCCATTCCACTTAAATGATTGAAGTAAAAAAGAGACAACATCTCTTGCGTTTGTTTGTCTGGCACTTTCCATTGACTAAACAAAATAGTATTAACACCTGAAGCTTTTAGTGCTCTTTGAATACTTAAAATACCTTTATCGCTATTTTTATTCGAACCAGTTTCGGTGGCTGAAAGAAGAACCAAATTCGTTTTTGAAAAATCTAATTTTGAAATTTCTTTCGCATTTAATAGTCCATCATTGGCATTATCTTGAAAGCGAGTGGAAGTAATTTTTTCATTTGCATTGGATAAGGCAATTCCAGAAAACTCCTCCAAATGTTGGTAATAAACTGGGGTTGCTAAATGCAACACTCCTGGAGCATTTCCTCCACTCAATGCTTTAATATTTTCCTCTGAAGCATCCCCATCAATTTGAGTATTTACCGTCCAACCTTTAGCCGCACAAATCACTCTAAAGGTGTTTACCTCATCTTTAGTTGCAGGTAAATAATCTAGTTTTCCATTTCCTCCACTTCCAAAAATTGCTCCTCCAAAAAATGAAACTG
This sequence comes from uncultured Saprospiraceae bacterium, assembly GCA_964352225.1. GTDB lineage: Bacteria > Bacteroidota > Bacteroidia > Chitinophagales > Saprospiraceae > CAJQQY01. The sequence goes on from CAYGRM010000241.1 coordinate 7,686, forward strand.
TCTCATTTCTAGAAGGCTCATTCTTATCATTAATAAAATCTCGTAGTGAACAATAATAATAGATTTCATATTTGTCCGCTAAGCTATTTTTTTGCCGATCCATCAATCCGCTAAAAGCCACTTTATTCAAAACTCCAACAGTTGAAACATGAACGAAATTCACCCCTTTCAAATGCTCTTCCATTGGTTCCCAAATCAATTGATATAATTGATTACTTCGATCTGAACTTTGAATATAGCTATCGGGAGAATCTGCTTCCGCATTAATAATCATATTAATTTTACTCTCATCCAACAAGGGAACCATTATCGTTTCTGCATTATTTTTTCGAGTAATCAAGGCATAATAATTTCCCACTAGGGTTTTCGGATTTCTCATTCTTAAAAAATCAATGGCAGCTTCATTAGGTTTTAATTTTTCCCTTAATTGGTTTTGATATGATTCAATATCACCAACCATAGAGTTTTTAATTTCCAAAGCAGCATCAGTTGATTTACCTTTGAATGCAAGGTTAAAATTTTGCATTTCGGAACCAGAAACCAGAAAGCCAAGTTTCATTGAATTAGCATAATAGTCCTCTATTTCGGTTTGCATTTTATCCATCATTCGACTTTGATCTTGAAAACCTACCGAGTTGAATTCTTCGAAAGAAGCATAAACTGATGCCTTATAAAAATCTCTTGCTTTTGATTTTTGACCAGTTGCCTCGTATGCTTTTAATAAACTATCTCTTCGTTTTTTATAAGTAATATTATCTTTTCCCATCTTTTTCTCGATGGTTTCTAGGTCTTTTTCATAAAATGGAATTGCTCGATCTAGCATACCTGCATTCTCATAACTATCGGCTAATTTTAAAGATATTGTTCGATAATTTTCATGCTCGTCACCATATTCTTCTTTGACCAACATCAATGCCTTTTGTCCTGCCTCGATTGCTCCAGTATAATCTTCATTTTGAGTGTGACTATCCATTTCAAAACTATAGTCCATCCAATTTTTTACTTTTGGAGCAGGCGGTGGTGGTGGTGGAGTTTCAACAACTGGTTGGGTGATCACTTCTTCAACAGGAGCAGGCATTGTTTTTTTCACAGGTCTCTCTAACTGACCTTTGGCAGATGAATTATTTATCATTTCGGGTTCTTCCTCTTCTTCTTCCTCTGAATTTCCCAAACCAGTAATCACCTCGGTCGAAGAATTCCACTTCTTTTTATTGTTAGAAGCAGAGGAAGCTAAGGCAGGTCTTTCGATCGGAAGAAGTGCCTCAGAAGGAGCAGCTTCATACAATTCATATTTTGGATTGTATAAATTATCCAAATATCTCTTACAATCTTTATAATCAGGATGAGCAGTACCAACAGTATTTTTATAAAGTTCCAATGCCTTGGTCAAAGAAATTTCAGCCTCGGGAACATTAGCACGATTTTTATAAAATTTTCCATAATTAAATAAAATACCTGCGTAATCTTGGTGGCGCTCTCCAACTGAATATCGAGTAATCTCTTTAGCTTTCTTTAGACTATTTTCTGCTTTTTTAAAATTTCCTAAACTGGTATGTAAATCAGCATAGTCACTCAAAATCAGAGCATAGTCAGGATGCTCATCCGAGACAGCCGCTTTCATGATTTCCAAAGCATCTAGATAGATTGATTCCGCTTTTTGGAAATCTTTTTTCAATTTGTACAGATTAGCTAAACCAAAAAGACTCAAAGCATAGTTTTGATGCTTAACTCCTAATACCTCTTTGTCAATTTTAAGGGCTTCCCAATACAAAATTTCAGCAGGTGTAAACTCGCCTAATTTTTTATGCGCACTTGCTAAATTGTGTAAACTTGCGGAGTAATCTGCGTTATTTTCGCCAAATTGTTTTTTGGCAACTTCTCTTGCTCGAAGAGCCGAAGACAAAGCATTTGCGTAATCTCCATTTCCCAAATAAGTTAAAACCTGATTATTCAGATCATCCCATTTTTGGGCTTGAAGATTAATTGCAAAACAAAATGCAACGACTACAAGTAGTGTTCTATTCAACATAAGTTCAATTGTTGGGGGATTAAAAAATGTTATAACGATTCCTTTAAATATAGAGTAAACATTACGAACCGCTCAAAATGAACGCGTTTTTAAAATTCGCTTAAATAATTGAGGGTTTGTTAAGTCGGAGTTTAGAGGCAAAAGAATTAGCTTTATAGGCTTGATTCTAAAAATTCATATCATACGGTTGGAAAAATACATTACAAATAACGTAAATTTCAACAACAATGCCGATTTTTATAGAATATTTAATTATCATCAGATTGTGGATAAAAAGTTGGGGAAATGGAGAAATAATCTACTTTTAACCGTTTTTTTTTCAAAAAAAATTAAAAACAAACACACCACCCATGAAAAAAATTTTGCTCTTCCTATTTATATTAATCCAATGCTCTGCTTGCTCACAAACTGAGACCTCAAATCCTCAAAAAGTAACTCCTCTAGAAAAAAAACAAGGGTGGGATCCAGATGCTGGAGTTATTCCTTCTTTGACGATTGGAAGCAAAGTAACTG
>CAYGRM010000242.1:0-10140 GCA_964352225.1 uncultured Saprospiraceae bacterium
TTTTATTGGCAACATCTTTAGCTCCATCCACATAGTCACCTGCTTTTTCACTAAAGCTTTCTTTGAAATCTCCTGCTACATCTTTTGCTTTATTTAGAAAATCACTTCCTTTTCCTTTCATTGTACTTCCTACATCACCAGCCGTTTCTTTAGCAGATCCTAAAAAATCATCAGCTGAATCTAGGAAATCAGCACCTTTCTCTTTTCCGTAATCCGCTGCTTTATCAGCTGCAGATTTAGTAACTGCTTTTGCTCCGAAGAGTACTTTTTTTATTTCATTAAAAAATCCCATGGTGTTTCAATTTTAATTTTTGAAAAATGTAAATGTATTGTTAAGATAAATAAGTTTTCACTTCTTTCTCAAATATATTACAAAATTAATGAATTAGGAAATGTGATTTACTGAATTGAAAATGCGGTCGAAGAATCCATTGAGGTATAGTCAAATATTATTCTTTCATCCTTTCAAAAACCTCGTTCAATACCTTTCGATCAATCACATGTTTTCCCTTAAATTCAATGGATTCAAAATCTAGAAATTGCTCTTTCATAAATTGATGATGCCAAGTGATGTGTTTTTCTTTCAAAAACTCATCTTCATTTCCATAAACCCATTTTAGATTTTTTGTAGAAAAGTAATCTTTGTGAGGGGTATAATCCAAATCTTCTGGGAGTAAGCCTGCCCATAAAATTAAATAGTCAAAATTTGGAAATTCTCTAGTGATCCAACGCATTTGAGTAGCGCATCCTTGTGAAAAACCGAGCAGGATGATTTTTACGTCATCAGACATTTGAGTTTTATATTCCTCGTATAATTTCTTGATATAACGGGTGTAATCTGCAATCTCATCTTGGCGGTTTTCCTTAGTCATCCAACTTGAACCTACCGGATTTGGAGCGGAGCGATTCCAATAAAAACGAGATAATCCTTCTGGAGCTAAAACGAAGTTTTCAGTCAAATCGAGTTTGTCAAATTTGTAGATAAATTTGCTAGCCAATTGACCGTAACCATGGGTGACCAACCAAAAATATTTGGTGTTTTTGTTGGCTTCTCCAAGGGTGAAATAGTGAGCTGTTTTTTCGAAAAGAATTTTATGTGATTTCATTTTCGAAAGGTAGGATTTTAATGAAAAAAGAGGAATGAAAGCAGTATAATTTTTTGATTTCTTAGTTTTCTTTTAGGAAAAAAGAAAGAGAAGGTAGATCGCCATGTAATGATCAGCCTTCCCATTTGGTGCTAGAATTAGGTTTAGGATATTTTATAATAAAAAGAGGCTGTCTCATAAGTAAAATTAGAAAACTATGACCAAAATTAAATTTTACAACATAGGAACATAGGTCAGGTAGACGAAATTTTATATGCCCTATGTTCCTATGTGGCAATAAAAATTCTATGTTAGTTTTTAATTATTCACTTATGAGACAGCCTCTAAATTTTTTTGGAATAACTTAGTTCTTATTTTTCCCTAAAATATTTTTCCGCGTCTTTCGATCACCACCAAGAATTGGTTCGGGAACAGGGAATTCATTCATCTCATATTTATGGTCAAATATTTTCTCTCGGTATTCCCAAACGCCTTTTTTTAATGCATACCCTTCGTAGGTTCCATCTGGAATCCAAGTGAAATCTTCGCCAGGAAAAGGACTTGGTTGTTCGATTAAATGATCGAAAATAATCATCTCTAAATGTAAATCATAATTTAACTTAACTGTGGACTCAGCAGAGTAATTTAAGATTAATCTAGATTGAGTAACAGTTGGTTCATTTTCCTTGTTTTTTACAAAAACAGGAGAGCCAAAGACAGGTTTCCCATTTTTAAATTTTAGGACATCTAGTATTTTTCTTTTAGAGAAAAATGATTTTCCATCATATCCAAAAAGTAAATATTGAGGGCCTTCGGGAGATTCAAATTGATAAATATTGTAGTAAACAGCTCCTAGCCATTGCTCTGAATTTAGTTCAGTAGTTTCAATATTTACAGGGTTTCCGGGTCTGTCAAGCAGCCGATGTAGCTTTAATTCTGACGTATTCATTTGGATGGCACCATATTGATGATAAGTGTCTTTGTCCACATAAAGTTGCCAAGTAATGATTCTAAAAGTACTGTCAGGTGGATATAAAATGGAGATTGTACTGAGTCGATCAAAGTGATAATTAAAGGAATTTTTATGCTTTAGGGCTTGAACTAATTTTGGAATAAATTTTTTACAAGCACCAAAACGATGTTCTGGCAAAGAGTCATTTACCATCAAAAAACCAAGTGCCCCAAGGGTATCTTCAGCTATTTTTATCTGATCAAAAGAATTTTTGTCTAGCGCTTGAGCTTTGGTGTTTTGAGCAAAAATTCCAAGAGAAAATGACCAGCAAAAAACAAATATTAATAACTTCTTCATATAGGCACAGTTTATGCGTTTAAGTAAATCATAGTGACTTTACTGATAACGTAAATCTAGTTTTTAAAATTGCAAAGTTAATTATTAGGTTGTTTTAAAGTCATTATCCCGATTAGTTTTTCTCCCCAGTTTTATTTGCAAATCCCCCACGAATTTTTTGATGATTGTTTCATAAACTTAACATTTTGGATATGCGCTTTAAATCGTTTAGAAAGCTGCTAATCTTGCTGCCGATAATGTTTTCGACATTTTTTGTAGCTGGACAGGACACACTTTTCACTTACCTATTTGAGGATGGCCTTGGAAGTCCATGTGCCCCTGCTTCTGTAAATTTTTACCCACAATCCAATTTATCCAATCCAATCTATGATTGGAAAGTAAATGGAATTTCCTTCTCGAATCAAGCAGAACCGATTCGGATTTTTCCAATTGGAGGAACGTTTAATATTTGCCTTAATTTGATGGATGGTGCTGGAGCATCAGAGAGTTATTGTGAGGAGATTTTTATTTTCGATCCTCCTACTATAGCATTGGACAATGATGTTGATATTGGCTGTAGTCCTTTACCCGTAACATTTACTTTGACTTCGTCAACAAATATTGATTCTATAGTTTGGGATTTAGGGGATGGAACCGTTGTGGGGCAAAATGGAAATGATTTGATGAGTATGACCTATGATCATATTTTTTTCTCTTCTGGGAATTACTCTCCAATTGTAACAGTTTTTGATGAAAATGGATGTGAGATAGCGATTACAGAAATGAATGCAGTTGAAGTGATTGACACTCCAACCCCAAGTTTTACAGCTGATGCCACTATTGGATGTACTGTTCCTCATACCGTAAACTTTACGAATAATACTGCCATGAGTGGTAGTTTATCATTTTATTGGGACTTTGGAGTAGATGCTAGTTCGAATTCTACAGACATAAATCCAAGTTATACCTATACGGTATTGGGTTCTTATGATGTAACCTTAATCGTGACGAATAATAATACGCTGTGTACAGATACTCTAGTCTTAGAAGATTTTATAAGTATTGGAGAATTTAATGGATTTCAATATGATCTTATAGATGATGGAAATTGCGGGTTGGTTCAAGTAGCTTTTAGTTTTTATAATAGTGGAAATATTCAGAGTGTCGCATGGGACTTTGGAGATGGAAATTCATCTAGTAACCTAAATCCAGTTTATACCTATACAACTGCAGGGTGTTTTACACCTTCTTTAGCCATAGTTACAACCGATGGATGTAATTATACAGCAACGTCACCAGATTGTATTAATTCAAATGGTTCAGTCAATGTTGATTATACAGCCTCTGGCGATTTGAAAACTTGTGATCCGATAGCTGGAACAGCAGTTACCTTCAATGGGATTTCTCCAATGGCAACTTCATGGTTTTGGGATTTTGGAGGATTAGGTACTTCTATTCAACAAAATCCAACTTTTACATTTACTGGTTATGGAAATTATCCAGTTGAATTAACTGTAACGTATTCAGACGGCTGTACTCAAAGTATTATTAAAACCTCTATAATCATTGAGCCATTGCAAGCTGATTTTAGTAGTAATGTGGTAGATGGTTGTGAGGACTTGCAAGTGTTTTTTTATAATGAAACTAACGCAGTAGATTTTATTACCTCCTATCAATGGGATTTTGGTGGAGGAATTGGGTTAAATAGCATTGCCAATCCGGTAGTCAATTATCCTGATACTGGATCTTATGATGTATCATTAATCGTGGAAACGGTTAGTGGTTGTATCGATACAATTTTTATGGAAAACTATATTCAAGTTGGTGCTCCTACTAATCCAGGGTTTTCAGCTGATCCATTGGTTGCCTGTTTAGAAGATCAAATTCAATTTACGGATGAATCTGGATCCTTAGTAGATGAGTGGGAATGGTATTTTGGAGATGGAGGACAATCTGGCGAGCAAGATCCTCAGCATGAATATACCGATACTGGATTTTTTGATGTGACATTAATTACTTTTTTTCATGGGTGTCCTGACACAATATTGATAGAGGACTACATTTATATAAATGCTCCAAAGGCGGAATTTAGTTTTGATCAGGATTGTAGTATGCCAGGAGAAATTCAATTTTATGACGCCTCAGCAGGTGCGGAAACCTGGAGTTGGGATTTTGGGGATGGGCAATCATCAAATTTGCCTAATCCTTCTCATACATATCCTGGGAATGGTTCCTATCTAGTGACTTTGACTGTTAATAATTCTCAAACAGGGTGTGAACATTCACAATCTATGACTGTGAATGTAACGACCTCGATTCCTGAATTTACGTTAAGTGATTTGAATATTTGCGCTGGTGATACTATTTCAGTAATTAATAATTCAATTGGAGCAGATTGTTATACTTGGTCATTCCCATCAGGAGTTGGGATGATCACAAATAGTTTTTGCGACCCAGATCCTCAATTTTATATTCCAACACCCGGCTGTTATTATGGATTTAGTCTAACCATAACAGATGGGAGTACGTGTTCTAATACCTATTATTTTCCAGATACTGTTTGTGTATCAGGGGCTGTTGCAGATTTCGCCATTGATGATGCGGATGGATGTTCGCCTCATACTGTGAATTTCACCAATTCAGCATATGGTGTGAATAGTAATGTTGTAAATTACTCATGGGATTTTGGAGATACAAATACTTCAACTGATCCTAATCCTACTCATATTTATACAGATTTAGGTTATTATTCGGTAGCATTAACTGTGGAAAATGAAAGCGGTTGTACGGATGAATTAATGATGGATTCATTAATTTTTGTTGATAAAATAGACCCCTTTTTTATTCCTCAAGTAACAGACTGTTCTTCCCAATCAGTAGATTTTGCCAATGCATCAACTTCTTATGATAATAATTTAACTTATTTATGGGATTTTGGAGATGGGAACACCTCAACTGTTTTCAGTCCAAGTCATTCATATGGTACGACAGGTGATTATTTAGTTTGTTTAACAGCAACTAATCAAATAGGATGTTCAGAGCAAATTTGTGATAATGTAAATTTCCAACCATTAAGTGCAGATTTTTCAGCGGATAATACCTATAAATCATGTCCTGTACCACCGTTGGTTTCTAGTTTTACAGATTTATCCACAAATGCAACTTCCTGGTCTTGGGACTTTGGAGATGGTGGTGCAAATTCAGGTTTGCAAAATCCATCACGTTCGTATGACCAAACAGGTTATTACACAGTTTGCTTGACTGTAACTAATGAAATTGGATGTTCAGCTACTGAATGTAAAACTGATTATATTATTGTGGATGGACCATCCGGAACTTTCACGGCAGATGTAACTTCTGGTTGTGCGGATTTGGAGGTTCAATTTATCGTCCAAAGTGAAAATGCATTTAAATATACTTATGATTTCGGAGATGGATTTGTGACTGATTCATTAGCAAGTGGTGACTCTGATACGATTACTTATACTTATACCAATGGAGGAACTTATTCGCCTTTAGTTTTAGTTGAAGATGTTTCTGGATGTCAAATTCCAGTTCTTGGGCCTTCTATTTATGTGGAAGATATTCTTACAGATTTCGCAGCTACTATTAATGATGTTTGTGAAGATGCAAATACACCAATTGATTTTATAGTTGCCTTTGCTGATCCAAGTACTGTTATTTCTGTTGATTGGGAATTCCCTGGTAGTAATACACCTACTGCAATTGGAACAAACCCAACAGGGATCATTTACAATCAACCTGGATATTACGATGTAGTCGTAAATGCAAACACTACTTATTGCCAAACTACGGTTACAAAAGATAGTTTTATTTATGTTCACCCAAGTCCAGTTACTAATTTTACTGTTAATCCACCAAGTGCTTGTAACTTTGAAACATTAAGTTTTGAAGATCAATCTTCAGTTCCAGGGGATAATATTATTTCATGGAGTTGGTCAGTTGATAACAATGTATTTACGGATACTAATTTTACTTATCAATTTACAAGTCCAGGAGATTATGTGGTAACTTTAGAAACAACCTCTGGCTTCGGATGTGTCTCAAGTGAACAGCAGACCATTACGATTTTTGAAAATCCACAAGTTGATGCAGGAGAAAATGTGTTTTTATGTAAAGGAGAAAACGTTGAGATTTTTACAACCATTCAAACTTCAGATCCAGTTAATTACCTATGGTCTCCCGCTTCAGGATTGTCTTGTTCAGATTGTCCAAATCCAGTTGCTGATCCAACGACAACAACTCAATATTTTGTCACCGCAACTTCTGTAAATGGTTGTATCTCAAATGATTCTGTTTTGGTAGAAGTTTCTACTTTACCTGAATTAGAAATTTATGTTTCACCAGATGTTATTATCTGTGAAGGTGATAATACTAATTTAACTTCAAGTACCAATCATACTGCAACGAGTTATAATTGGGATACTTCTCAACCAGGATTAAGTTGTTACAATTGTGCAGATCCAGTAGCTAACCCAGCTACCACTACAACTTATACCGTAACAATTGTTACCTCCGAAGGATGTTCAGGGAGTAATTCTGTAACAGTTGAAGTTATAGAGGAAATGGATTTGATTGACGTGGAACCAGTTATCTGTGTTGGTGAATCGACACAATTAGAAGTAACTGTTGGAAATAATATTACTTGGACACCTAGTATAGGCTTAAGTTGTACTAATTGCCCTAATCCAGTTGCATCACCAACTTCAACTATAACTTATACGGTTACTTCATTGCTTCAAAATCAATGTATTCAAACCGATGAAGTTACCGTTTCTGTTTTGACAGATTCAGATGTCGATGCTGGAGAGGATATAACAGTTTGCGAAGGCTTTCCAGTTACTTTGGATGGAATTTATCCTTCAGGAACTTCTGAATGGATTTTTAATGGTCAAGTCTTGGCTTCAAATACTCCAACTCCAACTATTACACCAACTCAAACTGGGTATTATATTTTAGAGGTTACTAATGGGAATTGTACTTTATCTGATACTTTAATTATTGAAGTTCGAGATAAAGTTGAAATTATAGCGGAGGATGTTACTATTTGTCAAGGAGATACTGCCTTTCTCTTTGTTACGGGAGATGCTGATACTTATGAATGGATAGATTCTCCTGGAATTAGTGATCCTACCAGTAATTCACCCTTTGTGATACCAACGGAAACAACTATTTATACGGTTATTGGCTCATTTGGGAATTGTGAACCGGATGTGCAATTGGTCACAGTTGAGGTACTTCCACTCGCAAATATTAACCTTCTTCCAATTGATTATTTTTCAGAAGGCGAAGAGGTTCAGTTAGATGCAGGAGTTACCAATGGAAATAATTTCACTTATGCTTGGTCGCCACCTCTAGGATTGTCTTGTACAGATTGTCCCAATCCAACTGTATCTCCAGAGGAAGATATTACTTACAATTTGACCGTAACCAATGAGCTTGGTTGTTTCAATACCGCTTCAATTTTTTTAAGGAAAATTTTTATTTGTAATGATGATTTAATCATTGTACCAAATGCATTTACTCCTAATGGAGATGGAAATAATGATCGATTCAATGTAAGAAGTGAACTTGAAATTGGAATGGTGCGAATTTATAATCGTTGGGGGGAGATTGTATTCGAAAATATAGGTGGAAATCAAGGATGGGATGGAAACTACAAAGGTCAAAAATTAAACAGAGATGTCTTTGTTTATTACATCGAAGCGACCTGCGAATTTAATGGAAAAACTATTGTAAAAACCGGAGATATTACTCTGATTAGATAAGAGCATGTTTAAATTTTTACCGTCTTGAAAATCAACGCTTTATGAACCTTGCGTCCAATTTAATTTTTATTTAGCTCGCTAAACTTCAAATGAAATTGTTAGCAGGAACCACAAAGCATTGATTTTCAATTAGTTAAAAATTTAAACATGCCCTAAACTCATTTTCAAAATCCCTCATTGATAGATTTTAATTTTTGAAAAAAATATAAAAAATATTTTAATGAAAAATATTTGTAAATGTATTGTTATAAGTTTTGTCTTGTTGATTTTTTTTGGAAAAAAAGCTAATGCACAAGACCCACACTTTTCACAATTTTATAATGCACCAATGCAATTAAATCCTGCGTTGGCAGGTTTGCTGCAAGGAGATATAAGAGCGGTTGCTAATTATCGATCTCAATGGAGTTCCATTTCTACTCCGTTCCAAACGATGTCTGCTTCCGTTGATTTAAATGTATTAAATCAACTCACAAAAAAAGATCTTTTTGGAGTTGGTCTTTTTGTTTTAAATGATGTAGCAGGTGAGGCAAGTTTGAGAAATACTCAAGTCGGATTGTCATTCGCCTACAACAAAGATGTGAGAGGGCGAGGAAATCACTTCGTTGGAGTTGGAGCTCAATATTTATTCGTTCAACAATCATTAGATTTCACCAAACTTCTTTTCGAAAGTCAATTTAATGGAGAGTACATTGATCCGATGATGAATAGTGGAGAAAATTTAGCGATGGATAATTTTAGCTATTTCGACTTTAATGCTGGCATTTCATGGGCATATCGACCCAATAAATTTAGAAGTTATTATGCTGGGGGATCTTTATCTCACTTGAATCAACCTAAAGTAAGTTTCTTCAATGAAATCAAAGAGCGTTTGAGAATGAGGTACACATTTTATGGTGGAGCTGAATTTAAAGTGAGCCGAAATGTTTCATTTATTCCTAGAGCGGTAGTGCTTATGCAAGGTCTAGCTAAAGAGGTAAATTTTGGAGGTATGATTAAATTCAATATTGGCGATAATCGAGGTGCAGATGATAAAACTTCCATTTACTTTGGAACCATGCATCGATGGAAAGATGCACAGGTTGTCATCATGAGATACGATTATGGAAATGTTGGCTTTAGTTTTAGCTACGATGTCAATATTTCGGAATTAAATATTTCATCAAAGGGGAGGGGAGCAGTTGAGCTGGCGATTATTTATTCAAGTGATGTTTTTGATAATCAAAGAAGAACTAAAATTCATTGCCCTAAATTTTAAACAAAATATTAAGAGACTGTTTTGAATTATGTCGCTAACTTTTTTATGCGTCTTTTTTCACCACATTTCGTTTTTTTCTCGGGCAATAACTAAGGCTATTCCCCTCCAAAAAAGCCTCATTTGGCAAAAAAATACACTATAAAAAATTTTAGCACACATTTCAAAACAGCCTCTAAGAAACATATTCTTTGTCATTTTTATAGACAACAATCATCTTTCGCGCATGCTGTTTTCAGCATGCGTTTTTTATTCTTAAAAGATTAGTTATTTTTATAAATTAAAATCTCTATAAATTATAGTTATTATAATCAATCAAGCTAATGAAACAAATTCCCCTAATCATTTTTCTATCTATTTTATACTCTTCAGTTTTTGGTCAAATCACTTTTAACAACCGCTATAATTTTGATAGCCTAAGTAATATCATTACAGGGATTCTTCCTACGGATAGTTGTTATTATGCTATTGGGATTATTGCTGATTCAGTTAATATGGCTGCTCCCGGAAATATCTTTATCAAGTTTGATTTAAATGGAGAGGTTCTCTTTGAAAAAAGATATACAAGTCCAATTAAGACCTATGAATTTTGGTTAGGAGGACTAAAAGAGAATTATAAGGGAGAATTAATTGCTGTAGGTCATACTATTGATACTATGCGTCATGGAATAATGATTAAATATAATACAGAGGGAGATACAATTTCAACAAGACAATATCTAAGTC
>CAYGRM010000243.1:0-10135 GCA_964352225.1 uncultured Saprospiraceae bacterium
CATATAATGAGAGAAATATTGATTTTACTGGTTGGAATAACGTTCTTAATGAGCACTCCAACAAATGCTAACTCCAACCATTCTATCAACCCTTCTTTATTAATTGAACAAGATTCAACAGCTACTTTACCAAAGGTCTTCTTACTGGGTAACCATGAAGCTGCTTATGAAAGATTAAGTGGAGAAGGAACTTCGCTTTTGGCTGTTTGTGAAGATGATTTTAATGTCGCCCATGACAAATGGAATAGTTTACTTAAAGAAATGGAAGCTCATGCTGACATGGTAAATTATGACATCAAAGGAGTAAAAATGTGGCTCCACGTGTTTTGGGATAAAAAAGGGAAAATTAGCCATATTGCATTTTATCTCAAACCAAATTCTAGAAATGTAAAAACGGAAGAAATGACAGCTTTCTTGACGGACTTCATGAATAATTATCATCTTCCTGCTGAATATGTAAATAGCTTTTCTCATTACAGCGGTGCTGCTTTTCCTACTTTAAATTGGAAAAAAAAAAAGCCGAATAACCGCTAAAGTGAAAGAAAAAGATTAAAAAAACTTAAAAAAAACCGAATTTTCAAATTGAAAATTCGGTTTTTTTTGGAGTAAGTTATCAGATCTCAGGTTATTACTTTCGTTATCTATGAAAAAATATTCATTCCTTCTTTTTATTGTTTCTCTTTTCTTTTTGAGTTGTAAAAAGGAAAAATTTTTCCCTTCTTGGAAAGAACATAATAGTTCAACTACATTGACTTTAAATGCTGTTCATTTTACCGATGATTCCACAGGGCATATTGTTGGAGGAAACGTGTGGAACAATGATATTTACTTGAAAACGATTGATGGCGGCGCAACATGGTTAATGGACTCTTTGAATGGAAAGGAGCTTTATGATTTACAATTCAATAATGCTAATCATGGCTTTGCTGTAGCTTGGGGAGGAGATTTTTATTTTAAACAAACTCCTGAAAGTAATTGGGAATATTTTAATTTGGGTTTTCCATTTGAAACATTTAGAGGGGTTAGTTTTTGGGGAAAAGAAAGTGGAATCATTTTAACTGGCGGTGCATTTCAAGGAGGGAAAATAATTCAGGTTAATGATACCTTTGAAGCATCAATAGTTGATTCATTCGAGCAAGAATTAAGTGCCGTTTTTCACTCTGAAAAAAATATAGTGCATGCTGTAGGATATGGAATTGTGCTTCGCTCTACTGATGGAGGTAGTACCTGGAAAAAGAAAAATATCATTGGAGATTTTTTTAGAGCCATTCATTTTCCAACGACGGAAGTTGGCTATGCGGTCGGGCAATCAGGTTCAATTATCAAAACAATTGATGCCGGAGAAAATTGGAATTTTATCCGCAACGGAGATGCTATCACCACTTCCAATAAATCTTTTCGTTCTGTATTTTTCATTGATGAAGATCATGGCTATGTGGTAGGGCACGACGGTTTATTTTGGCGAACAAAAAATGGAGGAGATGATTGGGAAACTATGCCTGACCTACCAGAAGTAGATTTGCATGACATTTATATTAGAAATGGAAGAGGGTTTATAGTTGGAAAGGAAGGGAAAATATTTTCGTTTGAAACGAATTAAGAGAGTGATAAGTGATGAGTTTTTTTTGTCAAACTCATCACTCATCACTTTTAACTCAACACTTTTATAAAATCGTCGCTTGAATTGCATCTAGGATAGATCGCACATTTTCGGCATTTGGTGCTTGCGCATATACTCGCAATACTGGTTCCGTTCCTGAAGGTCGAATCATTGCCCACTCATTATCACTTAAGAAAAATTTATACCCATCAATTGTTTCGATGCTCTGAACTTTATAATCTCCAAAAGATTGGTAAGGATCATTTTTACACTTTTCAATAACCGCTAATTTTTGATCTTCTCTGATGTGCAAGTCGTCTCGATCAGAGCTAAATGAACCTACTTTTTCATATAATTCCGCAATCAACTCTTTTAAAGTTTTTCCAGTTTTTGCCATAAATTCAAAAATCAATAATCCCATCCATATTCCATCTCGCTCTGGGATATGACCTTTGACAGCCAAACCTCCTGATTCTTCTCCTCCAACTAGGACATCTTCGGTGATCATGATTTCTGCAATATATTTAAAACCAATTTTTGTTACCTCTACTTCCAAACCTAATGACTCAGCAAATTTTTTCATTTTATCCGTTACAGAAAAAGTCACAATCACTTTTCCTTTCAATCCTTTGTAGTCATGCATGTACCACAACAACAATAGCAACAAGTGATGTGAATCCACAAAATTACCATCGCCATCATACATCCCAATTCGGTCAGCATCACCATCATTCGCTAATCCGCAAGTAATTTCAGGATCATTTTTTATGGTCTCAGCGAGTTCTGTCAAGTTTCTGTGAATTGGCTCAGGTGCTTGTCCTTTAAATCCAGGATTATCATCACAATGCAAACAAATTGCATCAGGCAATAATTTTTGCACCGCATTCATTCCTGCTCCATACATGGCATCGTAAGCAATTTTTTGACCTGAATTTCTAATCGCATCCATATCAAAATTAGCTTCCACATGATCCAAATACATCCCTTCCAAATCCACATAATTCAACAATCCATCATCCATCATTTTGTCCAAACTAGGCACCTCTATTGTCGAAACATCTGGCAATAATGCTTCTACCTCAGCAATGTCAGAAGGAATAGAAGGTCCTCCATGAATACTTTTTAATTTATAACCATTGTACGAAGGTGGATTATGGCTTGCAGTAATCACTACTCCCAATTGAGATTTTGTTTTAACCACTCCAAGTGAAACCATTGGTGTGGAAACAAACCCTTTGGCTAAATTTACCTTGATGCCGTACGCCCCAAAAACTTGAGTAACTGCCTCAGCGAACATCTGCCCTCCAAATCGGCAATCGTGTCCGATGACCACTTTTTCGTAGCCTTTTCCTTTCATCCATTTTGCTGTTCCTTCCGCAACTCTTCTTACATTATCGACTGTGTATTCTTGTGCAATAATAGCTCTCCAGCCGTCTGTTCCAAATTTTATAGGTGTAACATTCATCTATTAAAAAGTTTAAATTAGTTTTAAAAAAAATAATCCGTGAGAATTGGTTTTATAATTTGAGCAAAAATACCAAAACGCTTTTAAAATTCGCAATTCTATTTTTAAAGAATAGATAAAATATTTTAAGCAAAATAAGCCGTTAGCGTTCCTTGTAACATTGATTTTCAAAAAGTACATTTTAGTTTTCTTATCATAAAAAAAGAAACTCTACCTTTGATAAAAATTTCCTATTTTAATCTCCTCTAAAAATTATTTTCAAAGGATAAATATTTAAATTTAATTGAGTTACAAAGATACATACCGCCACAAGGGACTAAGAAAAAAGTTAGTTGAAACCATTCGAGCAAAAGGTATTCGAGATGAAAAAGTTCTTTCTGCCATCCATTCACTTCCTCGACATTTTTTTATGGAAAAAGGTTTCGAGGAATGGGCTTATGTAGACAAAGCTTTTCCAATTGGAAGCGATCAAACTATTTCCCAACCATACACCGTCGCATTTCAAACCGAACTTTTACAAATCAAAAAACGGGATAAAGTTTTAGAAGTTGGAACGGGCTCTGGCTACCAAGCTGCGATTTTAGCTTTACTAGGTGCACGAGTGCATACGATAGAACGACAAGAAGCATTATTTCATAAAACCAATGAACTACTCGGAAAATTAGAAGTAGGGAATATTAGAACATACTTTCGAGATGGTTACAAAGGCTTACCAGAATTTGCTCCTTTTGACAAAATTATTGTCACCGCCGGTGCTAAAAATATTCCAGCGGCGCTAAAAAATCAATTAAAGATTGGGGGCGTTTTAGTGATCCCTGTGGGTGATGACAAGGTGCAAAAAATGTATCGCATCACTCGGATTTCCGAGATGGAATTCAAAAAAGAAGAATTTGCAGATTTTCGTTTTGTTCCATTCTTAAAAGGAACCAATAAAAAATGAAGTAATCTAAAATAGATTTATCATGAAAAATTTAATCCTGTTTTCCATCCTCATTTTATTTATTTCTAATTGTTCGAATGAACCATCTAAACCATCTCCAGATGTGGAATATGATTTAGAAAATGTTCGAGTTTTAGTTCCTCGTGAATATCAAGAAATTACTTCTAAGCAAGAGGTCAAAGAAAAATTCTTTGAAGGAAAGGATTCCTTAGATGTACAGAACCAATTACTCTTAAATCGAGTTTTCCTTTTGCAAAAGGAAGACAACCATTTTTTTGTAACGTATGAAAATGAGCAATTAAGTTTTATCACTTTTAAAACCAATGGAGATTATCAAATCATGAATGATGAAACGGAAAATTATATTTTGCAACAGTATGAAAGTTCGCTTGAAAAAAATATCTCTCCAATTGATTCCATTTATCGTTTTAAAAAAATTCAAAGTAAATTAACTGGTGCTAACCAAGTAAGATTTTTAAAATATAAGTACACCCATACTGAAAAAGATATGAAATGGTACTCAACTAAATACTTAATCACATCTGGAAATCGAACAATTAGCATGAGTATTTTTAGTCCAAAATCAGATTATTCCGATATGGAAGACTATATGCAATTTATTCAAATTAAATAATTACTAAAGATGAAATTCTTTCTTTCAACACTTGCAATTGTATTGTTACAAAACTTTAGTTTTGCCCAATCGTTCACTTCCTATTTTACTGGCGATGTCTCAGATGCTACTGTTTCTCCACTTGGAGGAACCTGCATGATGGGTGGAGCAACGGAGAATGATGATGCCATGAAGTGGTTTTTAGAGCGAAGTGGAGGTGGAGATATTTTAGTTATTCGAGCATCTGGTTCTGATGGATATAATGACTATTTATATAGCGAATTAGGCGTTGCGGTCAACTCGGTGGAGACGATTGTTTTCCATGATGCACTAGCAGCTTCGGATAATTATGTCTTAGAACAAATCGCTAATGCCGAAGCAATTTGGATGGCAGGCGGCAACCAATGGAATTATGTGGACTACTGGAGAGACAGTCAGGTGAGTCAAATCATCAACGAAAATATCGCTAATAAAAATATAGTCATCGGTGGGACGAGTGCAGGGATGGCTGTTTTGGGAGGTATTTATTTTACCGCTCAGTTTGGAACAATCACCTCGACGACTGCTTTGCAAAATCCGTATAACAATACTCTTACGATTAGTAGAGATTCATTTTTCAATGTTCCTTTTTTGCAAAATACGATTACCGATACTCATTACGATGATCCCGATCGAAAAGGTCGACATGTTGCTTTTTTAGCACGAGCATTAAAGGATTGGGAAGTTGATGTAAAAGGGATTGCTTGCGATGAATATACTTCAGTTTGTATTGACAATGATGGAAAAGCTTATACTTTTGGAGGCTTTCCAAACAATGATGATAATGTTTATTTTTTGCAAGTGAATTGTTTCGCACCAGCCGAACCTGAACTTTGTGAGGCAGGATACGATCTAAATTGGATAAGAAATAATCAAGCGGTAAAAGTTTACCATGTCAAAGCTGATGCAACGGGGACTAAATATTTTGATCTAAATAATTGGGAAGAAGGAAGTGGAGGAATATGGGAAAACTGGTATGTCGAAAATGGAACACTCAATACTACCTCTGGAGATCCAATTGATATTATTGCTTGTGAATTTTCTTCCACTCAAAATATTTTAGCAGAACAAATTGAATTTTTCCCTAATCCTTTGACTGATGATTTTTTACAAATAAAAAATGACATCCACCTAATTGATTCAGTTGAGATATTTGATGCTCAAGGAAAAAAGGTTTTTGAAAAAAATAAAAAACAAGACATTTACACAATTGATTTTTCTAATTTCCCAAGTGGCGTTTTCTTCGTAAAAGTCTTTTCCAATGATTCTTTTCTAACAAAAAAAATCGTTCGGTAACTGTATTTCAAAAAATAAAAAAAGGTTCAAAAGCAGTCAATCGCTTCTGAACCTTTTTCATTTTAAAACTTTAGCTGAAAGTTAATTTCCTAAGATCAAAGGTAATCCTCCCTCAGCACCTCCGACCACTACCACTTTTGAGTTGGGTGATTTCGCCAATTCTAAAGTTGCTTCGATACCTTTATCTCTCAAAATATTATCTGTCAAACTCGCATTCAAAATTCTATTCGCTTCTGCCTTGGCATTGGCTTCAATAATTTTACGCTCTGCTTCTTTTCGCTCACGATCTAGTTTAAATTCAAACTGGAAAGACAATTGTTCCTCTTCTAATTTTTTCTCAATCGCTACTTTCAAACTCGCTGGCAATGCTACTTCACGAATTAATACCTGATCTAAAATCAAGTGTTTTTTCTCCACATTTAATTTCGTTCTTTCCAATATTTCAGTTTGGATAGCCTCTCTCATAGTAGAATATAATTCTTCTGGCAGATATTTTCCAATCACCTCTCTCGTGGCAGATCGAATTTCTGGCTTAACAATGACTTCTAGATAATTAGGCCCGATTTCTTCATGCAATAGTCCAATATTATTGATAGTTGGCTGATAACGATAGGACAACTCTACATCGATAGTCAGACCATTTTTAGACAGTACTGACATTTTTTCAAAGGCTTCTTTCGTTCGAGTATCATAAGTGATTAATCTATTCCATGGAGCTATAATATGGAATCCTTGACCTTTGATATTTTTAGTATCCAATCCTCCACCAAAACGTTTAAAGAGAATTGCATGTTCTCCTGGTTGAATTGTTTTAAAAATACTTCCTGAAAGCGTAAGGAGTACGACTAAGGCAAAAAATGCCATTACTCCGAAGCTAATTAATTTTCCTTGATTAGAAGGTGCTTGACTCATATTTGTATGATTTATGTTATTTTAAAAAAAATGATCCTTTTTGAAAATTTGTACGTAAATAAGTATGTTAATTTTCATAAGGAATAAAAACTCTACAATGGTACAAAATTTCACATCAAGTAGTTTACACTTTTCTATGAAATCATTGTGAAAATAGACATTCGTTCTAAATTTAATTTAATTTTGCTGGAATTTTAACTTGTTCCAATTAAAACAGCCGATTTTGAATTTTAACTCGAAAAAATCTTTTCTCTATTTTTTGCTCATTTCCACTTTTTTATTGTTGGGTGAATCCAATTTTGCTCAAACTCCAGCTATCGTAAAGAATGAGAAAATTCCTTTTCTTCAACCTGCTGATACTTTGCACAAAGGCCGATTTTGGACTTGCTCTACGATAGGTGCAACTATCTATGGTTCAGCCGTAATTGGACTTAACCAAATTTGGTATGCAGAAACGGAACGAAGTAGTTTCCAGTTTTTCAATGACCTCGGCGAATGGCGACATGTCGATAAAATGGGACATACTTTTACTGCTTATAATTATACACATTGGTTATTCACAGGTGCAAAATGGACTGGAATGAACCGACGGCGAGCAATGTGGACAGGAGCAGGATTAAGTTTTTTGTTGCAAGGAACGATTGAAGTAATGGATGGATATTCTGCCAAATGGGGATTTTCGGTTCCTGATGTGGCCTTTAATACTTTAGGAATTGGATTGTTTGTTGGCCAAGAATTAGCTTGGAAAGAGCAACGAATTATCATGAAAGTCTCTTCGACTGTTCCTACCTACCCTACTGATATTTTAACTTCCGTTGATGGAATGCATACCACTACTTATCGAGAACGAGCGCAATCACTTTATGGAAGTCGATTTCCTGAAACACTTTTGAAAGATTATAATGCACAGACAAATTGGTTATCATTCAATATTCATTCTTTTATGAAAAAAAAGGATACCCGATTTCCAAAGTGGTTAAATGTTGCCGTAGGTTACGGTGCACAAAATATGTATGAAGGTTACGATTACGATTGGACAGAGGAAAAAACAGGTATTCAATACCAACGTGATCCAAATATTTATCCTCGATATAGTCAGATTTATTTTTCTTTTGATGTGGATTTGATGCGGATAAAAACGAAGAGTCGATTTTTAAAAACAGCGTTTAGTATTTTAAATTGGATAAAAATTCCTGCACCAACTTTGGAGTTTAATACTTTGGGGCAGGTGAAGTTTTTGCCTATTTACTTTTAAAATATGATGGAACGCAGCGCAGATTGAGCAGATTTGTGCAGATTTCTCCTAGCATATTGCGATCTTCAAATCCGCTAAAATTCGCTCGATCTGCGGCATCCGCGTTCCATCATTTTCGCTTTTTAAGTCTCACTCTTTGGGGCCCGTACCATAACCAAAATCCCGTCGCAATTAAAAATAATAAACCAATTCCTAGAAAATTCATTGAGATTAATTTGAATCCATCAGAGATAATCGAACCATCATGAAGACTTTCAATCCAATCGGAATATCTTTTTTCAATTGACTTCACCTCTCCTGATTTTCCATCCACTTGGACTTCCCAATTCCCCTTTTCAAACAATACTTTTACAATTCCTTTCGATGGCCGAGCGTCCATTCGATCTACTGAATTTTCTATTTGTGCTGGGTAAGTTTCATGTAAAGCTTTTTCAGCTATTGCATTAATTTCATTAAACGATTTCCACTCTGCTAGATTTTTACTGACTCCTTTTTGAGTAGGCGGTTGAATAATTGCAACATCTTTTTTTAAGGCTAATAAAACTCCAGTCACCGCACTTATCACTAAAAGCAAAGCTAAAGACAATCCCATCCAACGATGAAATACTCTAAAATCTCGGAGACTTTTTATTAGTGTTTTGAGTTTCAAAATCTTAAAAAATATATTTGGGTATTAAAAAAAAGAATCAGCATTTCAAATAAATTTCGAATGCTGATATCTTTTACTCTCTTATGCTATTAAATGTTCTTTATCTGCTGGTAAAATTTTCCCTGTTGCTTCGCCAAAACCGATACGCACGCCACTTTTTTCTGCCCATCCTTCGATGATTACGGTATCACCATCAGCAATGAATTTTCGTTCTGTCCCATCTGCCATCTGAACAGATTTTGTTCCTTGCCAGCTGATCTCCAACATTGAACCATAAGACTCAGGAGTTTTTCCACTTATAGTTCCTGATGCATACAAATCACCTACATTTATATTACAGCCATTAACAGTATGATGAGCTAATTGTTGACTCATATTCCAATACATATATTTGAAATTAGAATTAGAAACAACTGTAGGCTTACTTCCTGCTGGCTGAATTTTTACTGCTAGATTTATATCATAATTTTTTTCACCCTCATATTCTAAGTATGGCAAAACTGGCGGATCTTGAACTGGCCCAGGTACTCGAAATGGTTCCAACGCATCCATCGTCACAATCCAAGGAGAAACTGTTGACGCGAAATTTTTTCCTAAAAAAGGGCCTAAGGGAACATACTCCCATTTTTGAATATCACGTGCTGACCAATCATTGAATAAGCACATTCCAAAAATATAATCTTCTGCTTCCTGTGTAGAAATGGTATCTCCCAAATTAGTTTTTCGACCAATCACAAATCCCATTTCTAATTCAAAATCTAATAATTTACAGGGGCCATATACTGGATGCTTCGAGTCTTTTGGAATCTGTTGTCCTTTGGGTCTTTTGATTTCAGTTCCTGAAACAACAATCGAAGAAGCTCGTCCGTGGTAACCAACTGGCAAGTGTTTCCAATTGGGTAACAAGGCATTTTCTGGATCACGAAACATTTTTCCAACATTAGTTGCATGCTCGATGCTCGAATAAAAATCAGTATAATCTCTAATTAAAATTGGCATTAATAATTCTACTTCATCTTTCTTATGCAAGATGTGTTCAGCCATATCTCGGCTGTTCCACTTAGTTTCATTTTTATCCAAAATTTCAGAAAGACGATCGCGAACTGCTCTGGTGACCTCTTTCCCTAATGCCATAAAATCATTAATATATTGATTATAAAAAATGGCTCTTGGGATTTTTAAATCTGCAAAAAATGCTAAGTCATTTACCTTTGCCAAGTCTATCACAAAATTCCCAATTGCAGAACAAACACGCGGCTCTGAATCTTTTGTTTTAAAGACTCCAAATGGTAAATTTTGTATTGGAAAATCGCTTCCCTCTGGTACTTCTACCCAAGATTTTAAAGTTGGGTTATTTGCTCTGATC
>CAYGRM010000244.1:0-10130 GCA_964352225.1 uncultured Saprospiraceae bacterium
CCATCAGCAAACCTTTTCCCCAAAACTTGCTCATATTCTCCTGGCAAATTATCAATCACAGTATCAGCTAAACTCTTTTTTGCCGCATCTTTGATAATATCTAATTCAATTCTATTTTTGATATTTCCAATGGCAATATTGTCAGAAGCTTTCATCTGAAAACGAATATAATCCTGAAAAATAATGCCAATATTTTGTCGCAAGTCTCCTAGATTATAAGCGTCCAAATCTTTTCCATCCAATAGGATTCTTCCTTCTGTTGGTTTGTAAAGTCGAGCAAGCAATTTCACCAAAGTAGTTTTCCCTGCTCCATTCTCTCCAACCAGAGCTAACTTTTCTCCTTTTTGCAAATGAAAATTTAAATTACGAATTGCCCATACTTCGCTATTTGGATATTTGAAGCCTACATTTTCGAAGGTAAATCCTTCTTGAATTGGTTGTGGAATCATTAAGTTTTTCTTCCCAGAAACGATGGTTGGTTTAATTGCAAAAAAATCAAACATGTCCTGCAAGTACAATGAACCTTCTGCAATTTTGGAAAAACGAGTCATGATTGCTTGAAGCATATTCCGCATTCGTTCAAAAGAACCAGCTAGGAAGGTGAGTGTACCTATCGTAATTAATCCAGCTACCGTTTGAGAAATAATAAAAATGTAAGCGCCATAGTATGAAATAGTTCCAACTGAGGAAAGTGCACTCCCCCAAATTGCTCTTCTGACAACAATTTTTCGATTCTCGAAATAATATTTATCTGAGAGTTCTTTAAATCTTTCTGCTAAAAAATCGGCAAGACTGAAAATTTTCACTTCTTTAGCTGTCTCATCACTTGCTCCAATGTATCTCAAATAATCTAGTTCTCTTCTTTCTGGCGTCCAGCTTCTAGTGAGTGAATAAGTTCGTTGATTAAAATGTGTCTCACCTAAAAATGATGGTAATACAGCTACAAATAATATCAAAATTAGCCAAGGATTGAATGCGACTAAACCAATTCCTAAAAATATAATAGTAATCACATCTTGAAATTGTGCTAAAACTTGAGTCATCAAAACCGTTCGACCGGTAGTTTGTCTTCGAGCACGCTCTAGTTTATCATAAAAATCTGGATTTTCAAATTGATATAAATCGAGCGTTGCCGCATGTTTTATTAATTGAACCGAAGTTTTATTAGAAAATAAATCTCCCAACAAACTATCTAACAATATAATTACACGATTCATTAAATCTGAAAAAACTGCTAATCCTAACTCCATCCCAATTAACAGCCAGAGGTAAGTCCAACTTTTATCTGTTGCGTCAACCAATCGGATGATCTCATCAATGATTTCTTTTCCTATATATAAGATTAGCAATGGAATTGAAGCTTTTACTATTCGCAACAAAACATTTCCAATAGTCATATATTTATTGGTTTCCCAAACAAGCCTGAAAAATTCTGGTAAATTTTTTAATGCTGAAAATTGAGTTTTAAGTGCGTTTTTATCTTTCTTCTTAGTCATATTTTTAATTATTCATATTCATCAAGCAGCCGCCCAACATAGTTGAACAAATTTACCCAAAAAAAGATTTCCAATAACGTAAAAGAGGTATTAATACTTTTGCACTAACACCTCTCATTTAATTTTTTCAGAAAAAGCTTACTGATTATCAGGAATTGAAATCAAGTAATAGCAACAAGTGGTAAAAAAATTTCTAAGATAAGGGATAGCCGAGATCCATCTAAACTGCTTTCGAGGGGTTAGATTAAACTTCGCTTCATAATTTGGATTAATTAAAAATGGCATTTTTTCATCCACTTTATAATTCTCCTTTTTTAAAATTCTTTCAAATCGTTCAATACTAATTCCCGTATCTTTTATTTCGAGAAGTGCTTCTATCCTTTTCGCTGGTTCTCCAAACATTTTTAACATTGCCGCATAGAAAGGTTGAGGAAGTAAATGATAATAAGGAAGTTTTGAAGCTATTTTATTTTGACATATTTGTTGATGGCCTCCAAAAGGCATTTGCCATGGAGGAAAACCAAAAAATATTTTCCCTTTTTTTGAAACGAACTTTTTAAGATAGGCCATAAACTTCTCCTGGTCATGAATATGTTCGATGACATCTCGCATAATTATCAAGTCAAATATGCCTATCTCATCGATGCCTACTTCATAAATATCTCTAAACAGAAATTTAATGTTATCCCTCTTCTCATGAGTTTCATAATAAGCCCTTCCTTTCTCAATTTTTCCCTCGCTCAAATCGACTCCAACTACTTGGCAACCTAAGTCTAAAAAAGGGCCTAAATTTCCGCCCTCTCCACACCCTATTTCTAAAATTCGAATAGTTGAATCAATAGACATATGTTTTTCCAAAAAAGGAATCACATATTTATTAGTTGTAAATATTTGTTCTTTAAAATAAACTTGTCTGTCTTTATGTCTTACTTGCATGTTCTTATTTTTCTATAGCAAAAATACGAAAGAATATCATTTTTGTTTTCCTAGGAAAACTTAAATAAAAATGAGAAAGCCCATTGCGAAAAATCGCAATGGGCTTTCTGTATATCTTATCATATCAAATTAATATGACCATAAATCATGTTCGTAATTGAAGATCTCTTGTTTGATCTTATCAGCTTCTAGTAAGATATCTACACCTTGAAGGTAATCTTGAATACGTCTGTTGTAAACATTGGATTCTTTGTAAATGTAACTAGAGAAAAATCTTCTTTCGAAAAGGTCTTCCCATGTTCCTAAGTCTCCATCATTTCCAGGATTGAAAACTTTATGACGAGCAAATAACTCTCTACAATCAGGATAATAAATCCAGAACATAGGCTTGGTAAAACGATAGTTACCATTGTCATCTTTTACATCAATAAGTGGTGCAATTCCTAAAATTCTAACTTGCAGAGTAGATGTATTCTCATCAAAGAACCATACTTCTTTCAGTCTGAATTGTTTAACATCTTCAGGATTCAAGTCATTTCTAACAATCTGAACTTGCTCTTCGTAAGTTTCTGGATCGAAAGTAATTACTGTATCAATATTACTTCCCATCGATGCGATTTCGTCAGCTTGCAATCGCATTTCAAATTTGTCATATTCGTTGACATTATAAGCTGCAATTTCGCCATTAACGGCTGCTTCCATCAAAATCGTAAAGAAAGGTTTTTCAGGAAATGCAAAAGGCAAATTCATTTTTTCCCGAATATCAATTACTCTCCAAATTCGTTTTTCCCAAAAAACATCAGCTTCTCGGATTGGAGCATATGGTAAAACCATACGATCGTCAACCAATCTTTTTTCTACGATGTCATCTAAAGGTAAATCATCATTGGTAACTTCTGCCTCAGTTTTGACAGGATTTGGATCTTGTGCCATTGCTGGATTTGAAAAAATCAACAATCCTAAAAGGCATAAATTAAAAATTTTAAACGCAATCTTCATGACTTAATGATTTATGTAATTTTCTTAATACTAATTATTTCTAAGTTTGAACTTCATAATTTTTGAAAAACCAAACTTATGAAGTTCAAACGAAGTTTTGAGATCTTTATTGGATCTTAAAGACCATTGAATTAATTTTTCGACCTGCAGGGTCGCCTGGACATACAGCCTTAACATTGTCAAAATAATAAACATCACCTGGTTTAGCCTTATTTACAAGTTCTCTAGCTTGAGCAGAAAATCTAGCTCCTGGGTTATTAACATCAATTGGATCTGCTCGCTTTGCTTGACGAGTTACGATAAAACCTTGAATTTGACATTTTGCATCAAAATCAAACCCATCCAAAATTGCAGCTACCCCACCTTGAGCTTTGAACTCTCCATTTCCGATTGATCCACCAACATTTCCAGATAGTTGTGCGGTTGGATCAGGTATACGTTTTACACGAAATAAAGCTTTCTTATTTAAACCTTCTGCACTAACACGAATTTCACATTCTTGACCTAAAGGAGCTGGACTTTTTACATTTACAATGTATTGGCTATTATTTACTTTCTTAAGTGTAGCTCCTCCACCTCCACCAGCACTTACTTTCAATGTGTTACTATTGACACCAGCAGCTGAGATAGAGATTGGGTTATCTACACCAATGTAAAATACATTCATTTTATCCGCAGAAACAGTTAGAGAACTCTCTCCCACCTCGTAAGAGAAATCATTATCTCCTTTAGCAACCTCTCCTGTTAAAGGGTTTCTTACTGATGCAGTCATTCTTAAAGTTCTTGTACCTAACGTACTAGCAGTTTCCGTGAATTGAACTTTTCCTTTTGAGTCTGGCTTTCTAGCTTGACCATTAATAGTAATAGTTACATCATCAGGATTGATTTGATCAGAATATGTACCCACAGATACTTCTGCTTCAAATTTGTCTCCTTTAATAACATATCCTTTTTTTGCACTAATAACAGGAAAGAACTGATTAAACTCAACTACACGTCCACCAGAAAGCTCAGCCAATTGGTTTACACCAGCAGCTTCAGCATTTCTTGCATCTGTGATCATTTGAGTTAAAGTAGGAAGAACTGCTGCAACTGGCATTTGACGGAATTTGTAATCCGACCAGCTAGTTTTATCTTTCGAATCTTTCCAATCTTCAGAAACTCCAAGAGTCAAATTATTTTCAAAATTTTGAATTCTAGTTGGAATTTCCTCGTCTTTTAATCCAAAAGTTTTTCCATGTTCTTCTAAAACTGTTTTATAAGCTGCAATGATGTTAGCTCTTGTTGCTATAATTTTATCTTCTAATTCTTTGCCCACCCCATCATTTACCATCATTTTAGTAGGAACATCTTTATTCTTAAGACCTTTGAGTTTATATCTTTTATCATCTTTCATGACATAATCTCCATTATCAACAACTCCACTTTTATCTCCAGATTGATCTATAAGTTTAACCTTAAGATCTTCAACATAAGAAGAAAAAGAAGCTACCTCGTCTCTAATAGATTGGATTGCTGGTTGAAGAGGTCTGTATTTCGCCTTGGAATCATCTTTTAATAAAGCGTCCAAATTCTTTTGAGTTGCATCTAATGCTCTAACAGTATTAGTGTTTGATGTATCTAATGATTTATTAATCGATAAAAAAGCATTCATTACCTCGGCTGATACATTCAAAGCCAATAAAGCCGTCAGTACTAAGTACATCAAGTTAATCATCAGCTGCCGGGGTTCCTTAGGTATTGACATATCCTTTGTTTTTTTTTAGTTAAACAATAAGTTTAGAACCTTCTTAATTATTTATTTCCAATGTTAGACATTGCTGTCAAAACATTTCCATAAACTGAATTAAGAGAACCGAGGTTTTGATTTAATGCAGATAATTGCTGTTTGTATGCTTTAGTATCTTCTAATGAATCAGAAAGGTCAGCCATAGCTTCATTCATTCTAGTGTAGAAATTACTCATTGTTTTCATTTGCTCACCAGTTCCTGAAAAATCTACTTCTTGTAATGCTTTTAATGATCCAAGCGACTTTGACATTCCTTGTAACTCATTTAACATTCCTCCTAATTGTTGTTCTACTACTTCTCCATTTAATCCTGGCACTTCTTCATTAATTGGACCAGCCATTAATGGTGAAATTTTAGAATCATAATCAGAAAGTCCTGGATATAATTTTTCCCAGTAATAATCTTTTTCGGGTCCAATAATTCCTAAGAAAGCAAAAATAAATGCCTCAATACATAATCCTGCGATCAACATTTCACTTGCATATTCCCAACTTTCTAATTTGAATAATGCTCCTAATAATACTACTGATGCTCCAAGTCCAATAATTAAGTTTTTGATGTACTTGAACGTTTTTGACTTTAAAAAACTCATTTTAATCTTTTTAAGTAGGTTAGTAATTTATTTCAATAATGGTTTTGCTACTTTTTTATAGGAAAAACCTATAGCATAATGCTAAATCTTAAGAAAGTAACAAATTAATTTAACGTAAATATAATAGGTAGGATTCGGTTCAATTAATATTTATTTATAAAACAATAAGGAATAGCTATACTTACCATTCCTTATTGTTTTTATATTCATTATTAAAAGTCGTTGATTGAACGACCTAGGAATGTCAATGCACATCTAAATCCAATATAAGATTTAGTCGTATCTTGGAATTCCCAATGACGGGTACCTGTTTGCATAAAAAATGCAATATCTTTCCAAGAGCCACCTCTAATTACTTTTCTTTTTTGAGCTTCTGGATCTTCATCAGCTGCATCATACCTGAAATCAGGATTCAAATCATGAATAAATGAATATGAATTTTCATGGAAAGCAGAAGAAGTCCATTCTGATACATTTCCAGCCATATTGTACAATCCATAATCATTAGGGAAATATGCATCAGCTTTTACTGTATAAAAACCTCCATCTTCTGGATAGTTTCCTCTTCCTGGCTTGAAGTTAGCCAATAGACATCCTTTAGCATTTCTGACATAATATCCACCCCAAGGGTATGGAGCGTGCTCATGACCACCTCGTGCTGCATATTCCCACTCATGCTCTGTAGGTAATCTAAAATCTTCAGAATTAACCTCATCAGCGATACTCCAAAGTTTAGTTCTCCAATAACAGAATGCATTTGCCATTTTCCAATCGATTCCTACTGCAGGATAATCGTCAAAGGCTGGATGCCAGAAATAGTTACGAGTAAAAGGTTCGTTGTATGAATAAGCAAAATCTCTCACCCATACCAATGTATCAGGGTAAATATTTGCCTCATCTCTTAAGATGAAACTACCTCTTGATGCATCTGGATCTTTATTGTGAGCTGCAGCTTGCCAATTATACCACTCGTAATTATATACGAAATTTCGAGTGTCCATCTCTTTTCTTCCTGCAAACCGGTCATCACCTGAATAATAGAGATCTTCTAATTCCTCTGATTCCCAGTCAATTTCCATTTCCCAATCAATTCTTTCTTCTCCAGTTTCTTCATCGTCCATCACATTACCTAATGCGGTGTGAGCCAAAGAATCTCGAACCCAATATACGAATTGACGCCACTCATTGTTAGTGATCTCTGTGTCATCCATATAAAAGCCTTGGATAGAAATAGATTTAGGTCTTTGAATGTAGGTTTGACTTACATCTTGGTCACTTGGTCCAATGTGTAGAGTTCCAGAAGGGATATAGACCATTCCGTAAGGATTGATTCCGCTCCATGATGGTCTATCAGATACACCAATTAATTGACCATTTTGTTTCGTACCGCAAGAACTTGCGATGATAGTAATAGTTAGTAGTACCAGTACTGTTTTTGATAATTTTTTCATTTTAACACCCGAGTTTTCCTTCAGATTAAGTAAAGCTTAAAAAAAATGAACGTAAATATAGTCTGTTTAAAAGCTAAAACAAAAATTTATATTTCGATTTTTGCTTAATAGCTAGCAAAGATATAAATAGCCAAACAAAAAATGGAGGATTTTGCAAAAAAGAATATTTCTCTCCACATTTAGTTTTACTATTCTAGCTTTAACTCAAACTAATTCAATACGTTTCTTATTTTTAAGAAATAAAACGTATGAATAATAAATTTTATAAAAATCTTGGATTGTGTATAATTCGGGGAGGCACTCCTGCTCCAATGATTTTATTCAAGTTATAATTGATTAAAATTTCATGGGAACCGTTGCTTACCGAATTGTAGGAGGACAAAGTTAGGTCGTAGGAGTAGGCTAGGGTAATTTTTTCACTCAATTTCATGCCCACCAAGAATGCTGCTGCGTCAATTGTATTTTTGTTATATCCTCTAAACGCAAGTCCTCCAAATATATTGTCGTTGTATTTAATTATTGTTGAAATTTCTATTTGTGTTTCGATAAAGTCTGATTTAGCCATAATCGATGGCTGAAAACTAAAAGAATTGTTGATATCCCAATTGTATGCCATTGTAAAGAAATACTGCCTCTTCAATTGAAAATTAACGTTTCTATTCAAATTTACTTTTGGTTCTATCAAATTTATTGCAGAAGCTCCTACCTCAAATTGCTCTGTTTGAAAAAATACACCGGCATTAAATACTGGTATAATTCCAGTTTCTCTTCCCTCTGATAAAACTAAATCATTATGAGTGATGGGATTCTCATCATAATCTCCATCTGGAGTTCTTAGAATTGTTCCATCCAAAGTCTTTTGATAAAAACCTCCTCCTGCTCCCATCGAAAGTATTCCAATATTCCCAACTGGTTTATGATAAGCATATGAAAGTGTCATTGAGGTATTTTGTTCTGCCCCAAGTTCAATATTATCTACATTTAAGCCCACTCCTCCTTTTAAAAAATACACCGGCATATGTGCATTTATATTTTGCATGACGGGATTCCCATTAAGCCCAACCCATTGACTTCGAAAAACGCCAGTAATACTTAATGAGTTATCTAATCCTGCATAAGCTGAGTTATTTTGATACTTATTCAACATATACATGGAATACTGTCCAGCCTGTTGACTTTGTACCGAAAATCCAATGCATATAATAAGAAATGTAAAAAAATACTTCATAGTCGGAGTTTTGAATTCTAATTAAAAACTAATTTTCGCTTTTAATTATTTTAGGAAATAACTCTAGTCATAAATATAAGTGTCTTTTTTGGGTATTTTATTTTCCACTAAAAGATAATTAAGATTTTATACGACAAATAACACTTTATACTTTCTATTAAAACGTCTTTTGGTCTTTTTGTTTAAAAAAATAATTAAACACTACTTTTTTGAAATTTCAAACTCTTTACTCTTCAAACTAAAGTTCCTCTTTTTTATTGCAAAATCTGAACCATAGTCATCAAATATTCACTTGTAATTATCTAATATTGTTAGTTTTATACCTTATCTAATGTTTATATGTGAAAAGGTCTCAATTACTTTACTTTTTGTTAACGACGAACATTTATTTACCTCTAGTTGGGATATTACTCTATTTCTATAATTTGTAGATCATAAGCTAGTTTGACATTAGCAGGAAGTGTTTTATTTACCTCAGACGCTAATCCCATATGATGACTTACATGAGTTAAAAATGCTTGCTTAGGTTTTAACTTTTCAATTACTTCCAAAGCTTGTGGAACATTAAAATGCGAGTAATGCTCATAATAGTGTAACGCATTTAAAATAAGCACCTTACTCCCTTCAACTTTTGCCATTTCCTTAGGTGCAATTGTGCGGGCATCGGTGATGTAGGTGAAATCTCCAATACGAAACCCTAATACAGGTAATTTTCCATGCATCACTTCTATTGGAATAAATTCAATTCCATTTATCTCAAATGACTCATTCTTAGAAATAGTCCGTAACCCTAAGGAAGGAGCTCCTGGATATTTATGGTCAGCAAAAACATATTCAAATCGCAACCGCAAATCTTTTTGTACTCGTTCAGCTGCATAAACAGGAATATCTTCTTTTTGTCTGAAATTAAATGGCCGAACATCATCCACACCTATCATATGGTCATTATGTTCGTGAGTCAAAACAACAGCATCTAAATGACGAATCCCCGTTCTCAACATTTGCTGCCGAAAATCAGGTCCGGCGTCTATGACAATGTTCGTCTCTCCTACTTGAATTAATATAGATACTCGCAAACGATGATCTTTCGGGTCTGTTGATTGACAAACTTTGCAATCACATCCGATTATTGGAACTCCTTGAGATGTTCCTGTACCAAGAATAGTAACTTTTAATTTTATGGCGAGATTTTTTTAGCTCCAAAACTAATCTTGAAACTCATTTTTAATCATTATTTATTCGGACTTAGCTGCTTCAGTATTTTCTGTTTCAACTTGCTCCTCTTCCTTTTTGTCTAAAGTTTTCATTATTTTTCCATAGAACTCTAAAGTCTTCTCCGTAAATATTGTCTCATCCACATTTTCAAATTCAGATAAGATTTCCAATAACACATTAATTCGACCTTCTGTATCAAAAAATTTATTGACTACTGCAATATTTCTATTTTCCACCAAACAATAGCCAGACTTAAAACTTCCTTTTTCATACCTCACCTTATAATCTAATTCTTCAAAAATAGTTTCTATTTTCTGCAAAGTAGTCTTTGTATATTTAAACATATTTGATTTTTGATTATTTTATTTCAAAATCTAAAGATAAAACAAAAAAAAAACTTCTCTCTCTATCGGAAAAACTCAG
>CAYGRM010000245.1:0-246 GCA_964352225.1 uncultured Saprospiraceae bacterium
CTTAGGGTCTTACCTTATATGATCAATTATTCCCTTAAAATTATTTCACAAGTTTTTAATTACCCTAAATTTTTAATCATGCATAAATCAAGAATCCTATTAACCATTTTTGTTTTCATTTTTTATTTTTCCTTCAATTTATCAGCTACTACAATTGTTCCTTTTCAAAATCTTGGGGAGATGGCAAAGGGAAGCGAAGCAGTTGTTTTTGTAAAAGCTGTCAGTAATTTTGAAATTACTAATGGA
>CAYGRM010000245.1:256-10100 GCA_964352225.1 uncultured Saprospiraceae bacterium
CTAATGGAGACATGACAAACTTTAGAACACAACTCCGAGTTTTAGAAACCATAAAGGGAAATCTTCAGCCAGGCGATGTTTTTGAAATTCAACATTATCATCAATTAGTTGGTGATTTAGAGCGGGAAGTTTGGGGAGATTTAGAATTAAAAGAAGAGGAAAATTATTTCCTATTTCTTGATTATAATTCAAATGGATATTGGCAACCCAAAATGTTGTCTTATGCTGCCTTTCAAGAAGTGGTCGAAAATAACGAAAATATTTTAGTTCCATTCGGATTGGGAGCAGAAGTTCTCATCCTAAATAGTGGTAATGGACAACCTGCCGAACCTTTAAAAACATATAATAGAAGCGCATTAATTAGTCAACTTCGGTCGGTATTAAAAGGTGGGAAAATATGGAATAAAGAAGAAGTGGAAACAGATTACGAAATCGAATCTTTTCCAACAGTCCAAACTAGAAATACAAATCCTGGTCATTGTACTCATGTTTCAGGCACTCCATATGCTCGATGGCCAGATATGGAAAGCACCACACTCCCCGTAAGATATGCCGTAGCTGGAGATCCAGGTTGTGCAAATGCTGCTACCCAAATTGGAGATGCTATTATTGATATGAATACTCAATATGGTGGGATTGATCTTACTAATTCTGGTACACATACTTTCGTCCCTACTTGTGCTGGAGAAGGTGCAACTGATGGAGAGTTTACTACATTTGTAAGTGGTACATTAGGAGGGACAAGACATTTGGTCATTCAATTTGATGATCCTTGTAGCGAAATTACTGATTTAGTTGGTTGCTCTGGAACATTAGCTTTTGGAGGTTTGTATTGGTTTGGTTCAACACATACTAATTGTGGAATTACTTGGCGGAATGCTGCTTATGGATATGTTGTAGTCAATAATGGAACGGGTTCTTGCCAATGTACAGGTATGTCAACTGATTATCAAGATATGATTACTCACGAAATGTCGCACTCATTAAATGTAGGCCATATTGCTGGGAGTGGAACAGCAAATATGAATCCTTCCTGTTGTGTAGATATTGCAGCATTAGATATTGCATGTCTAGAATATATGTATCCAGATCCTGCCCTTCCTGTGGAGTTAACCTACTTTGATGGAAGATTATCAGGAGAATCGGTTCAATTGGATTGGCAAACCGCTTCAGAGGAAAACAATGATTTCTTTACCCTTGAACGATCTATTGATGGAGTTACCTTTGAAAAAATAGGAGAGATCAAAGGTATAGGTCATTCGGTACAATCCCAATTTTATAATTTTGAAGATAAAAATCCTTTTGAGGGAATAAATTATTATCGATTGTCTCAAACGGATATTGATGGAACGAGTGAAGTTTTTGGAGAAATAGTGGCTGTTCAATATTATGGAAAAGATAAGATTTCCCTTCTTCCAAATCCAGTTAGAGGAGGTCAAGTTCAATTAGTTTATCAATCAAAAAATGAAGGTAATCTCCAAGTTGAAATTTTCAATGCAGCAGGTCAACTAATTAAACAATTGGATTTAGATGTTATCTCTTCTAAAAATGTGATCGATTTAGATTTAGGCAATTTAAATTCAGGCGTTTATTTTGTCAAAACAATTCAATTGGGACAGAGCCAAAGTTTGCGTTTTGTGAAAATGAATTAATTCTTTAATAAAAAAAAACTCAAAATTTTTTAAAACTAAGAGCTTCCAGATTCCAGAAATCTGGAAGCTCTTAGTTTATTACTAATCATTTCAATACAAATTTTGACAAGGAATATGCCTACTGATCTAAGTATTTATTTACAAGGATTTTTGAATTGGGCTAATTAAAAAACAAAGGTCTGCTGAGAAATGTATTTTTAAAAGGAATTTCTATTTTAGGTTCAGATTACCGTAATGATACAAGTTTGTATTAAAGCCAAATTCCAAAGAAGAAGTACACAATTGAAAATAGTGATCCCATACTTGCTTTTACAATATTGAGTAATTTTGAATAGTTGGTGAAAATAGAATTGAGTTTAATAAATATAATGATAATTTTTATTTTAAAAATATTATTCATTTCAAAGGTAATTGAGATCTTAATCCATTAAAATAACCATTAATTTTTCTTCCTTTTTCAAACATACCTTTTACCTTTAAACCACAAAACGTAATCGACCATAAATGAGAAAAATGAAGTGTTTTCAATTGCTTATCCTCTTCCTTTCTGGAATAGTTTTTTTTACTTGCCAAGGAGAAAAAGTTCAAAAATATCCCAATAGAGTTATAGAATTTGAAGCTGAAAAAGCAGCTGATTTGGCTAAGAAAATTCGAGGTGAAGTTTCTGCTGAAGTTGCCGATGGATTAGAATTATCACTTTGGGCATCTGATTCCTTGGTGCAAGATCCTGTGGCAATAAGTGTTGCTCCCAATGGCCAAATTTATTATGCAAGCAGTCATCGATTAACCAATTCTGAATTTGATATTCGAAACCATCGAGATTGGATGGTTGCTTCTATTTCGTTTCAAACGGTAGAAGATCGCCGTGCTTTTTTACGAAAAACCTTTGCAGACGAAAATGAAGATTCGAAAAAATATCTCAAAGATTTGAATATGGATGGAGTTAGAGACTGGAGAGACCTGACGGTAGAGAAAGAAGAAATATGGATGGTTGAAGATAAATCTGGAAATGGATTTGCTGATCGTGCACAAATGTATTTGCAGGATTTTTCGGAAGAAATTACAGATTTAGCTAATGGAGTTGAATTTCATAATGGGGAAGTTTATATTTCAGTTGGCCCTGATTTATGGCGAACAAAGGATGAGGATGGTGATGGAATTGCCGATTGGACAAAATCCATTAGTCATGGATTTGCGGTACATATTGGATTCGGAGCTCATGGAATGTCAGGAGTAACGACTGGGCCAGATGGTAGGATTTGGTGGGGGATAGGAGACATCGGGATGAACGTCATTGACAAGGAAGGGAAGCATTGGAAGTATCCCAATAGAGGAGTGGTGGTTAGATCAGAACCTGACGGAAGTAATTTTGAGGTCTTTGCGACAGGAGTGAGAAATACTCATGAATTTGTTTTTGATAAATATGGTAATCTAATTTCAGTTGATAATGATGGAGATCACGGCGGGGAAAGAGAGCGATTGGTTTATTTGATCGATGGCTCTGATACAGGATGGAGAATCAATTGGCAATTTGGAAAATATACTGATCCAGATAATAACTCCTATAAAGTTTGGATGGATGAAAAAATGCACCTTCCTCGATGGGAAGGACAAGCAGCTTATTTTTTACCACCCATCATGAATTATGTAAATGGTCCTACTGGAATGGTTTATAATCCGGGGACTGCACTTGGGCCGAAATGGAAAGATCATTTTTTCGTGGCAGAATTTCGTGGAGGACCAGCGATTTCACCTATACATGCTTTTACCTTAAAAAATGACGGAGCAGGTTATGCCTTAGATACGACGATGGAAGTAGTGAAAGGTTTGTTGCCAACTGGATTAGATTTTGGGCCAGATGGCGCATTGTATTTTGGAGATTGGATCAATGGGTGGAGTACTAAAAATGAAGGTCGGATCTGGAAGTTAGATATGCCTGAGGAAGCCAATTCTGAGATTCGCAAAGAAACTAAACGATTGATTCAAGAGGACTTTTCAAAAGTTGATTTTCCAAAATTAGAACTTTGTTTAGCGCATCGAGATGGGCGGATTCGGCAAAAAGCCCAATTTGAATTGGTTAAAAGAGGGGAGCAGGGGTATGAAACTTTTGTGAAAATTTTGGAGAAATCTGGTTATCGTTTGGCACGCATTCACGCGATGTGGGGGATTGCTCAAATGGCTAGAACTGGTGATCTAGAAAAAGCAAAAGTATTGATTCCTCATCTAAAAGATAAAGATCTGGAAATATGTGCACAGGCTGCCAAAATGTTAGGTGACGTAAAATATAAACCAGCTGCTCCAATTTTGATTGCTGCCTTAAAAAATATTGATCAGAGAGTGGCTATGTTTGCTGCTGAGGCATTAGGGAGAATTGGTGAACAAAATGCGGTTATACCTATCCTGAAAATGATGGAAATGGATGATGGAAAAGACTCTTGGTTACGAGCAGCTGGAATGATTGCCTTGGGACGAATTGGAAGAGCATCACCTTTGGTAGCTTTAAAAGATAGCGACTCCCGATCCCAAAGAATAGTTGCGGTAG
This sequence comes from uncultured Saprospiraceae bacterium, assembly GCA_964352225.1. Lineage (GTDB taxonomy): Bacteria > Bacteroidota > Bacteroidia > Chitinophagales > Saprospiraceae > CAJQQY01. Next base: position 4,451 of record CAYGRM010000245.1, read on the forward strand.
TAGCGTTAAGAAATATGGGAAATCCTGCCATCGCAGAATTTTTAAATGATCCTGATGAATATGTTGTTACCGAAGCAGCTCGTGGAATCAATGATGATTTTTCAATTGAGGAAGCATTACCAGCCTTGGCGAATGTATTAAAAGAAACTCGATTTATCTCAGAAGCATTATTGCGAAGAGCGATCAACGCAAATTTGCGAGTAGGTAAAAATGAAAATATTGACCAGCTCATTGAGTTTGCAAATCGAAAATCAGCACCAGCTGAAATGCGAGCGGAAGCCATTGAAGCATTAAGTACTTGGTCAAAACCATCGGTTTTTGATCGAGTAGATGGACGATACCGAGGGATAATAGAAAGAGACTTATCATCTGCTAAAAACTCTTTTTTGAAAAATGTAAATACATTGTTATCAGAAAGTAATTCTTCTGTTCAAAAGGCAACGGTTAATGCCATCGCAAGAATGCAGATTAGTGAAAAGTCTCCAGATTTATTGGCGTTATTTAAAAATAGTAAAAGTGCGGAGGTTCGAGAATCAGTTTTGAAGGCTTTAAATAAATTAGCAGCTGAAGAGTTAGATGCTGCTTTAGAAATAGCACTTCAAGATAAAGATAATTCGGTACGCTCAAAAGCTTTGGAAATTTTACCTGATTCAAAGATAGAGGAAACTAAAGCGGTTTTACTTTTTGGAGAAATTATCAAAAATGGTTCGGTGAAAGAACAACAAGCAGCATTTACCGCACTCCATAAATTCAAAGGAAAGGAAGCCTATAATTTGTTAGGGAAATACCTTGACCAATTGATCAAAGGAAAATTAAAACCGGAATTAAAATTAGATGTTTTAGTTGCTGTGGAGAAATATGGTGATGCCCAACTTTTGGAAAAGTTAAAAATTTATCAAGCTGCCAAGCCAAAAGACGATCCATTAAGTCTATTTAGAGAAACGCTGGCAGGAGGAGATATTAAAAAAGGGGAACGTGTTTTTTATGAAAACGAAGCTGCTCAATGCACTAAATGTCATGCGATTTTTGAGTACGGTGGTAATGCAGGGCCAGGATTGGAAGGAGTAGGGAAGCGATTGAGTAAAGAGCAAATACTGGCTTCTTTAATAACTCCGAGTGCAGAGTATGCTATCGGATATGAAGTGGTCTCGATTACTCTGAAAGATGGGTCAAGTGAAGCGGGAGTTGTCATGGAGCGTACACAAAAACATGTGAAATTAAAATTGGGAAAAGAAGATATCAAAATAATTCCTCTAACTGAAATCGCTGAAAGTCAAAGTCTTCCTTCAAGTATGTTACCAATGGGCACAGTATTGAAGAAAAAAGAAATTCGAGATTTAGTGGCGTTTTTAAAAAGTCTCTAAAATAAATAAAATGTTTTTGTAACATTAGTTTTACATTTCTAAAATAATAGATTTTTAGCGAGGAAAATATGATAGTCCAGAAGAATTAGAACAAGGGTTTACTCATTGCTTTTTTGTAAGCTTTGAAAATGAAGCTGGACGAGCGGTTTATTTACCACATCCAAAACACTTAGAGTTTGTAGAAATCTTAAAACCTACTTTAGATAAGGTGTTAGTTTTTGATTATTTGGTTAAAAAATAATTAATTTATTTTTTAGATAAAATAAAAATCACCTCTTTGGGTGAAAATTGTTAATTGATAATACCTCAAATTTGTGTTATTAATTTACCAAAAAATCATAATTAAAAAAAAATGAAAAAATTATTTATTGCAATTATTACGTTCACCTTTTTGTTCGCTGCTAACAGTCTATCAGCTACAACGAATATTACAACTGACCTTCCAAGTCCAGAGAAGTATGAAGCAACGGATGCCTTCAAAATTAAAATTGTAATTATTATTATTATCAAGAAAAAGAAAAAGAAGGGAGTAATCGGTGAAATCACAGGGATTCGATTAGCTAGTGATGCTGATTTAGGAGAGAATGAGTATGCTGCCACCGCTGAAATTCGTGATAACAAATTATTTGTTCAACTGGATCAGAGTCTCAAAAAAGATGCGAAACTAATAATGCCTGAATCATTTACCCTCTCTAGTGAAGTTTCTGAAAAATTGGGAGCTTCAAAATCAATTGTCATGAGTGGTGGATCTACTATGGTCAAAGAAACGAATAGTCTGCTTTGGTTTGAAATCCAAGACTAAATATAATTAACCTATTAAGTACGCATTTCTGATCAGGAGGTGCGTACTTTCTTTTTATCCATTCTAAAATCAGCTACAACTGCATTCATTTTCTTAAACAGGTTCTATACTTTTATTTGTTCTATGTTTAAGATTTTATAGAAATAAAATCCTAAATTTAATGATCAAAACAAAATACCAACCTTTCCTGTTTTATCATTATTTAAACAAAATAAATAATCATGAGTGCCACTTTAACAGTTCCTGCTGAAACTAGAGTTTCAGAAATAAATCGAATCTTCGATCTTCAACAAAAGAATCAATTCAATGTAGCGAATACCTCCGCATCGCAACGATATGATAAGTTGGATAAATTGCACAAAGCAGTTCTGAAATACCGAAACGATATCAAAGATGCTTTGTATAAAGATTTTCGAAAGCATCCAAGTGAAGTTGACTTGACTGAAATATATCCAGTAACGAGTGAATTGAAACACACGAAAAGCCATCTAAATAAATGGATGCGAAAGCATAAAGTGAGTACTCCCATTTCCATGTTAGGTTCTAGTTCTTATATTAAATATGAACCTAAAGGTGTTGTCTTGATTATTGCACCATGGAATTTTCCTTTGAATTTGACCTTTGGGCCCTTAGTTTCAGCTATTGCTGCAGGGAATACGGTCATGGTAAAACCATCAGAGAATACCCCTCATATTTCTGCTTTGATGAAAAAAATTATCGAAGAGCTTTTTGAGGAGAATGAAGTTGCGGTTTTGGAAGGAGGCATTGCCACTTCTCAAGCATTGTTGGCTTTGCCATTTAATCATACTTTTTTTACGGGAGCTCCTCACATTGGAAAAGTAGTAATGGAAGCGGCATCAAAACATTTGACTTCGGTTACTTTGGAGCTTGGCGGAAAATCTCCAACTATTGTAGATGAAACGGCCAATATTGATATGGCTGCTCGCAGAATTGCTTGGGGAAAATTCATGAACAATGGACAGATTTGTATTGCCCCAGATTATCTGTTTGTACACGAAAGTAAAAAAGAAGCTTTTATTACTGCGGTTAAAAAACACTTAAAAACTTTCTATACGGAGAATGCATCAGATGAAAAATCATACAATCGGATTGTCAATAATCGGCATTTTGAAAGAGTGAAAAGTTATGTGGATGATGCTATGGAAAAAGGAGCAAAAATAGAAACCGGTGGAAACTTTGATGGAGAACAAGATTATATCTCACCAACAGTTATGACCAACGTTTCTAAAAATTCATCTCTAATGACTGAGGAGATTTTTGGGCCGGTTTTACCTGTTTTTGGTTTTACTGACTTGCAAGAAGTAATTGATCAAATCAATGCTAAAGAGAAACCGCTAGCACTTTATATTTATAGCAGTAGCAGAAAAAATCAAAATAGAATTATTGAAAATACAAGAGCTGGTGGAACTTGCATCAATCATAATGCAGTCCACTTTTTTAATGCTAATTTACCTTTTGGCGGTTCTAATAATAGTGGAATTGGTAAAAGTCATGGATGGTATGGATTTGAAGCTTTCTCGAATGCCAGAGGTGTCCTTAAGCAGCATATACCAAATGCATTGGATATGTTGATGCCACCTTACAATGATTTTAAACAAAAATTAATTGATTTGACAATTAAGTATTTTTAGGAAAAATAATTAATTTTAAAAGAAGCCATTTATGAATTTTCATAAATGGCTTTTTACATTTGTGTGATGGTTAAGTTTGTATTTCTAGAGTATTAAAAAAATAAATTATGAAAGAGGACACCTTTACTTTAAGACCTGATGATGAATTTATCGAATTGGTAAAATTATTAAAATTAAAAAATATTGCTCAAAGCGGAGGACATGCAAAAATGATGGTCGAAGATGGTTTGGTCAATGTCAATGGGGAACAAGAATTTCGGAAGCGAAAAAAATTGAGAGATGGTGACATCGTTGAAATGGAGAATGTAATAATCAAAATTCATGCATAATGAATTTGAACCCTTGATTCACATAATTATTAATATTTAGATTTCTTGGATTTGAAAGTATCTGGTTAAATCTATTTTAAGTTTATTTAAACCTAATTATTAATTGACTGTTTTGAGTTTTTAATTATCTGAAAATTAATCACATTTGGCTGCAAATATTACCACGCTCACTTTTTTTAAATATAATAGTTGGCAATCCAAAATCTGGGCCTTCGGAATGATGCAATTTGCGCATTCTTATTTGGGAAAACAGTCCGGAATCCAATTTTATAAATTGATGGGAAGTGGTAAAGGAAAAGGCTTTAACCCATTCCCAGATTGGTCAACCTATGCTTTGTTGATAGTTTGGGATGATGAAAAAAGTGCTGATGATTTTTTGGAAAATTCTGATCTTTTTCAAAAATATAAAAATCATACTTCAGAGCGCTGGACAATTTTTATGAAAAATATTCTCGCTCGTGGGAGTTGGTCTAAACAAAATCCATTTGAAACTCATCCCGATTTGGATAAAACCAATGAATGGCTTTGTATTATTACCAGAGCAACGATTCGGTGGCAAAAATTATATTCTTTTTGGAAATATGTCCCAACCTCCGAAAAGCCATTGGCTCACAATGATGGTTTACTTTACACCAAAGGAATAGGCGAAGTCCCGGTAATTCAAATGGCTACTTTTAGTATTTGGAAAAATATGGAAGCCTTAAAAAAGTTTGCTTATGAAAGTGAAGCACATCGAGTTGCCATTCAAAAAACAAGGGAATTAGATTGGTACAGCGAAGAAATGTTTTCTAGATTTCAACCTTACAAATCTGTCGGAACATGGGAAGGAGAGAATCCTTTAGGGAATTTATAACTTCGGAGAAGCTACTACGGTCATAAAGCCTAAAGATTTCTTTTTTTGAAAAATTGACTTTGGAAAAAAGCCTACCATCCCAATTACAAAGCGTACAAATTCAGATTCCATCGATTGAGACCAATCTATATTTTCTTGTTCTTTTCTACTCATCCAATCTAAAATATAAGGATCTAAACTACCATAAGAAAAAGTTGCTTCGACTTTCCATCCATGCTGATGCATTAATTTTGTCATCGTTTCTGGAGTGTATAGAGCAGTATGTCGTGGGGTGTGAAAGCCTGCCCAGTTGGATCCATATTTTTTTCTAGAAGTGGAATCATAATTAGGCACTTCGACAATTAATTTTGTATTTGGTTTGGAAAGAGTAAGTAACTTTTGCAAAGTTTTTGGCGGGTCGTAATCATGTTCCAGATAATGCCACATCGTGATGATATCTGCCTTCGGCAAATTTTCTAACTCATGAATATCTCCTTCGATAAGTTCTAAATCTCGATATGCTGACTTGGAATTTTTCCAACCAAAATCACTAAAATCAGTTCCTATTGATCGGCATTTATATTTTTCAAAAATCATTTTTAGGAAAGTTGGTTTACCACAACCAACATCTAAAACAGTAGCATTGGCAATATTTCTGGCATATTTTTTCA
>CAYGRM010000246.1:0-10033 GCA_964352225.1 uncultured Saprospiraceae bacterium
AATGAATTATTTATAATCATTAAAATTTAATATTATGAAAAAAATTGGATTCTTACTCGTGTTGCTTTTTGCTTTAACCTCAAATATCGAAGCTCAAAAAAGTCCGAAATCTGTTGCAAATGGAACTATCGACAAAGTAGATATTGAAATAAATTATAGCGCACCCTCTGTTCGAGGAAGACAGGTTTGGGGTGGCTTAGAAAAATACGGAAAAGTGTGGAGAGCTGGAGCGAATGAGAATACCACGGTGTCTTTATCGAAAAATGTCATGATTGATGGCAAAGAGCTTCCAGCTGGGAATTATGGATTTTTTATCATCCCTAATGAAAAAGGAGATTGGGTTGCTATTTTTTCCAAAACCAATGATCAATGGGGAGCTTATAATTATAAGCAATCAGAGGATGCCTTGCGAGTAAATATTTCTCCTGTTTTCAAAAAAGAAATTCAAGAACAATTGAAATATTCAGTAGGGAAAAATTCAATTGATATGGCGTGGGAGTATGCACACCTTTCAATTCCAATCAGTACTAAATAAAAATTATAGATTTCTAGCGGAGCCTTCATTTTAAGACCTTAAAATGAAGGCTTTTTTATTCTATCATTTTCCGAATCTAAAATATATTTTGAATTAAATTATGACAACAAAATATATTTTTAGGAGTAAACTAAATGAATAAAAATTAAACCCTAAAATGGCAAAATACGATATCAACGATCCTACTGATTTAGACATCATGCGAGCTCAATTTAATATGATTACTCACGAAGAATGGGATGAATATGTCGAAATAGCTGAAGAGCGAAAAATGGGATATAAAAACATCAATATTCTAAAATCAGCCAATAAAAAAGCAGGTATTGCTAAATACCTAAGTCCCAAAGTAATTAGTTGGGTTTTAGATTTGGTTGATAAAATCGAGGAGGATGAATATGAAGATGAAGAAGAATGATTTTATAAATTTTCCAATTCTATTCCATAATCGTATTGTAAATCTTCGTGCAACTTTTCTATTTTTTTTCGAATCATTTCTATTTGTCGATTATATAAATTCATCATCGTAGAACTTCTTCTAATGGAGGGCGAAAAAGCTTTGAGTGATTGGCAAAAATAGATCAGTAAATCTACCTCCGTTTCTTTATTTTGAGAATAACGGATGTGCTTTTTTACATTACTCAAAATTTTTCTAATCCCTTTTTTGACATAGTAAAAATTCTTACGATTTACATTTTCAAATTGCTCATCCATTTCATTTTTGATACTTTGAATAAATGATTCTTCGTCGGAAGCTTCAAATAAAAGGTAAGTCAACAACTCTTTGTTTTCTTTTTTGAACTTAGACAATCGCAGACAATACTCCAAAAGTTCTTTGGGAGATCGGCTATTTAATTCATCCTTGATTTGTTTAACGGTGGCAGCTTTCATGGAGACAAATTTAGAGATTTTCTAGAAATGAAAAGAACTTCCAGATTTTTAAAAATCTGGAAGTTCTAAAGTTTTAACGAATCAGATAAATTTATTTACTTGGTGGAATAGTAGGTCTAACTTCTACTTTACTTGGCAATGTTCTAGGATTCATTTTTAATAAATCCACCACCATTTGACCAATATCTTCCGGTTGAATTTTCCAAGCATCATTTTCAGAAGGAATATGACCGTTAAAATAAGTGGCAACCGAACCTGGCATAATGGTAGTTACTTTGATTCCATATTTTCGAAGGTCTAACATGATGGCTTGCGTGAATCCCACCAAACCAAATTTACTTGCATTATAGGCTGATCCTTTTTGGAAAAAATTAGTCCCCGCTAAACTAGCAATGGTCATAATATATCCTTTCGATTCTTTCATTGCAGGGATTGCGGCTTTCACGGTATGAAAAACTCCAGTCAAATTAATATCAATTACCGAATTCCAATCTTCCAAACTCAATTCTTCAATTGATGCAAATTTCCCCACGCCTGCATTGGCAATAACTACATCAAGTGTTCCCCATTTTTCTATAACCTGTTCAATCGCATTTTTTTCAGACTCAAAGTTTCGCACATCTGATTCGATGGCAAGGATTTCTCCTTTACCGACTTTATTTAATTCTTCGACCGCAGAATTTAAAGATTCTACATTTCTTCCGGTGATTGCTACTTTCATTCCTTCTTCTAACATTGCTTTGGCAATTCCTAAACCGATTCCTTTAGACCCTCCTGTGATGTAAGCTGTTTTACTCATTTATTTTTAGTTTTTTGAAAATTAATAAATTAAAATTGGCGGGTTTAAATAATAAAACCTGCTAAAACTAAATGCTTTAGCAGGTTTTATTGTTTAAGAATCATTCATGTTTTCTTACTTCCAAAATTTCCAATTGAACTTTTTCTTTTCTTTTTCAGGTTTGTTTCTTTTAGCTCTCTTTTCTTTTCGAATTTCTTTTTTAGATTTTTTCTTTTTCCAAAATCGCCAATTAATCTTTTTCTTTTTTTGCTTAACAACTATTGCACGTAGTGTGATAGCAGATTGATGAGCAAAATGAGTATCACCACCTAATACATTTACCGACGGTTTATAATCCCAACTAACATTAAAATTTTTGAAGGTAACTTCTCCTCCAATGATGCCCACGAAACCAGCATCAGCCTTTTCATCTAATTCTAATTCATGATCCTTTGGCCGCCAATCTTTGTGCAAACCAGCTCCCATGTAAATATTAACTCGTTTGATTAAAATTTTGTAGTGTTGCTCATAAATTAAATCTAAAGAGGAAACATTATCTCTAAAATTAGGCTGAAAGATTCCTTCGATTGTAGAATATTTTGCAATTTTTTGTTGGACACTTAACGCTGGCCCAGCACCTGTTCCCAATCGAAGTCCAACTGCGGTTCGATAAGCTTGAGTGATGCCCATCTGAGACACTAAAAATAATAAGGTGATGACTAGGTTAATTTTTTTCATAGGTTCAAAAACGGTCATTTGTTTTGTAAAATTTTATCAAGATTCAAAAATGGTGATTTTTTTAATTAAAAATTTGTTAATTACATTTCAAAGACTAACATTTGCCTTCCATTAAATTATTTCAATTGCTAAAATCAATTCTTCGATATATTAAGTATTATTTCATCGCTGATACCAAGTATCAGGTGCACTCCCCTTTCGTATTCGATTTTGCTTTAAACGTGCTTGAAGATGACCGAGAGTTCTATGCTTTCAAAACGGTAGAACATCTTCGACAGATTTTAGAAAACAATTCAACGACTATTTATACGACAGATTTTGGAGCAGGTTCTATCAGCGGAAATCAGAATGAAAAAACCATTGGAAAAATAGCTAAAAATGCTGCTTCCAAAAAATGGCAATGTCAAACGCTATTTCGTTTGGTTAATTTTTACAAACCTAAGACGATGTTGGAGATGGGAACGTCACTTGGTATCTCAACAATTTATCAAGCGACAGCTGCCCTGAATGCCAAGTTTATCACTTTAGAAGGTGATCCTCAAGTCGCCAAATTGGCAAATTTTCATTTTGAGGAATTCAAGGTGAAAAATGTGGATTTGCGAGTGGGAAAATTTGAAGATACGATGCATCTTGCTTTAAATGATTTGGGTAAATTAGACTATGTATTTGTGGATGGAAATCATCGTTTAAAACCTACCTTAGATTATTTTGAATCTTGTTTGGAGTTTGCTCATAATGAAACTGTTTTTGTTTTTGATGATATTCATTGGAGCGATGAAATGGAAGCCGCTTGGGAAAAACTTAAGGTTCATCCTAGGGTGACTATTTCTATTGACCTATTCCATATGGGAGTTGTTTTTATCCGAAAAGAGAAAAAAGTAAAAGAACATTATGTGCTTTGTCCATTGAGTTGGAAGCCTTGGAAATCGTTTGAATTTTTTTAAAAAAATATTTTCTTGGTTTAAACTAACTTTTCCAAAATCTTTAAAAAAGCTGTTTATTTATTTCGATTTATTCCTGAAAAAGATCCAAACCTCCTCAGCCATTTCAATATCTGCATTTTGATTTCCCAAAATAGTTATTACAAAATTATTATACCTCTCTTTTATACTAGGATCAGTATGTCCTCCATTAATGATTTTATATAAAACTACTTCTGTATTATTAGAACCATTTTTATAACTATACTTTTCAACATTAGAATCATCAGCTAAATTGGTATTGGCTAATTCTGAAAAATCAGGTGTAGTTTCTGTTCCATTTCTATTTATCCAATCATTGACAGTATCTTCTATTGAAAAAATCTTTCCTCGATTAGAAGCCATTTCTCCGCCATCATAAGGCAAAATCGGATCTGCTGTTCCATTCATAAATAAAGCAGAAATCGGAAGAACTGAACTTGCACATTCTGAGCTAGCTGAGTTTGATGAAATGATAGCTGCAATGGCTGTTATTTTTTCAGGTAATTCATTAGCTAATCGAATACACATATGCCCTCCATTGGAGGTACCATTGATATAAATTCTTTTGGAATCAGCTTGATAGGCGTTGGTTAAATGATCAATTAGTAAACTAATAAATTGAACATCATCAGCTTTTGAATTCGTAGGGGCGTCTGATCTACAATCATTCCAACCTTTCTCATTCGTAGAAACAAAAAGACCATTTGGAACAGCTAAAATAATGTTTTCTTGTTCTGCTAAATTTAACCAAACCTTGTATGCTGAACTTTCTCCATTAAATCCTAAAAGCTCATTATGGCTACTGTTATGTCCATGCAAAAGAACAACAACTGGAGCATTCACATACTGGCTGGGAATGTATAAGTGATATTCTCTGTCTATATTATCAATGTTTATATTTAAATCTTTTACAAGGCCTAATTGAATAGTTTCATTATCAGAAGGGATATTGTCATCTTTTTGGCAAGAAAACATCAAAATTGAAACAAATAATAAAATTGGAAAAGTAAATTTCATATCAACTTAAATTTAATGATTTGAAATTGAGACCTCATTTAATGGAAAAGGTTTAAATAGAAATAAAAGACTAAAAACTAAAAAGACCTTTGTCCACTTAATAAAACGCCAAGAATTAAGCGATAATTTTAGGTAAACAAAGGTCTTTAATCTATTGAGAAACGATTACGCCTGTGCCTTTGGCGTATTAAAATTCATAGGAGGATATTGTTGTTCCGGCTCTTCAATTATTCCATGTTGAGCTTCAAATTTTTTAACATTGTCGACCATCGCTCTCATTAGACGCTTAGCATGCTGAGGAGTTAAGATAATTCTTGATTTCACTTTTGCTTTAGGGACATTGGGCACGAGGCGAATGAAATCCACTACAAATTCAGAATTAGAATGGGAAATAATTGCCAAGTTCGAGTATATTCCTTCTGCCACTTCCTCAGGAAGTTCGATATTTAATTGAGTAGGTTTTTTTTTATTTTCAGCCATGATTAGATTTTTTAATTAAAATTTTATGAGTGACAAAGATATAAACTTTGTTGAAATCAGTTAGTTGAACGTTTGAAAATGAATTTAGATGCAAGACTTCTAAATGTTTTGAAAAAGACGAATGGAACGATTTTTTATTGACTTAAAACTTGACAAAAGCTACCTTGCGTTTTTTTTTGAATCAAACAAATTAAGCATGTTTAAGAGAATATTTGGATTTATTTTACTTTTTGCATTTATAGGATACATGACTAAAAAATTGACGGACGGAACTGATCACTTACAAAATAACTTATTGATTTTAGGATTTGTCTTTGTAGTCATTTTAATCCTAGTTTTAATTGTTCGAAAAATATTACTTTCTTAGTTTGCCTTTTTTATGGTGGGAAGTTGAATATCATCCAAATCTTTATAAAAGGAATTAAGATAAACTAAGACACTCTTTCTATGGACTTTATGCAGATAGGAAAAATATTTTGTCTTCCGTTTGAATCGGCCTTTTCGCTTTTTAAATCGTTTTTTCACCTCTTCCATGTCCTCCAAATCATCTTCAAAACCCAGGTAAACTCGCTCTCTGAGTGAAGTTAACCCGTAATCAGAATTTACTCTAGCATAAGGCGCTAAAACCAATCCAGCAAAATCAAAGTCATAAGGAATCACAACATATTTTCCATCTAATAACATTACTTTTATATTTCTCACTTGCCGTAGACTCCAATCAGAATTTCCGATCATGTATTGAAAAAGAGCCATTTTTTTAAACTCTTCCCGATTAATTTTTTCTTTTGGGATACCTAATGGTTCTTTACATTTTTCTGCTCCGACACGATCTCTCAACAAAGCAAAATCTTCAATCAGGAAACCAAAATGACGTCGGATAATACCAGTCTGTGCATCAACATAATTAATATTTAGCAATTGAACTCGGAAGCTATTTTCGGTGATAGAGTTATAATATTTATAGGCAAGATATTCTTTGAGGACAACGGCTTTGGCAGATTCGAAATCTTCTAAACAATGGGTAACAATTTTATAATCATCAAATTTACTAAGTCCTTTTTCCTTTAGATCTGATTTTTTAAAATTCAATTTAATGGGAGGCATTTCAGGACAATTATATCTTCGGAAAACACCTCTAGCTTCCACATCTATATCCCAATTATGGAGTTCTCCTCTTTTGTCGAGAAAAGATAAAACAGCTGGATATTTTTTTTCGATTTTTCGATTATCAATAATCTCTTGAACATTAAAGACTAAGGTAATATTCAAAGCACTTGATTGAGACATTACATCGAAAATGCTTCTCTTTTTTGGTTTTTTATCAAATACAACTTCTGATCTTAGTTCGGAATTCCAACTAAAAATAAAAATTAATCCAAATAACAAAAGGCACTTTCGAAGCATATTTTTATGATAAAATTATTAAAAAATATACAATTCAAAAGTACCTTTTGTTCAGAGTGATAATTTTTATTTGATTAAGTGCCCACCATCTGCCACAAATACTCCACCAGTAGAATAACTAGAAGCATTTGAAGCAAGAAAAACAGCTAACCCAGCCATTTCATCTGGCTGTGCCATTCTCCCTGAAGGCAACTCTTTGACAAATTGATTGAAGATTTCTTCGTTTTGCCAGAGTGCTGAACTGAATTTTGTCTGGATTAATCCGGGACAAATGGCATTGGCTCGAATTCCTGCTTTTCCCCATTCTTTTGCCATATTTTTAGTTAACATGATTACCGCAGCTTTACTTACACTATACATTCCTAATCCAAACGAAGGGTGCAATCCTTCCACGGAGGCGATATTAATTACAGATCCTCCTCCTCTACTTTTCATAGATTGGTAACACATATTTGCTAAAAGCATACATGCTTTTACATTCACATTCATGATTTTATCAAAAAGTTCTCCTGTTGCTTTAGTCATCGGAGCAAAGGTTGGATTTGTTGCGGCATTGTTCACAAGGATATCTACACCACCATAAATTTCTATAGTTTTATCCACCAAGTTTCTTAATTGTTCCTCATTTCCAACATGGCAAGCTATTCCTGTTGCTTCGTAACCATCATCTTTTAACCCTTGTGCCACGGCATCAACCGCTTCTTGATTTCTTGAACTTACAATTACTTTTGCGCCATGCTCACATAGTCCTCGAACGATTGATTCACCAATTCCTTTTGATGCTCCGGTGACGATGGCGACTTTGCCTGTTAAGTCAAATTGATTTTTGATTCTCATTTTTGATTTGATTTTTTGTTTTAATTTGGAGGGGCTGAATTAAATAGTAATTCTATTTTCCGAATTTTCTACGACGATTCATTTCTAAAATAGCCTTTTCAATTCCATCTGGCGTTAAAGTAAACATTGGAAACATTCTCATCAAAACTGAACAGGTCATGGAAGTGTGCCAAATAGATTCCCGCATGGGATTCAACCAAGCCATCCGTTTAAAATGTTTAGCCAACTCACCCCAAGATTCTTGACTAGCTCTACTTAATTCATAAGGTGCCATGTCTGCATCTCCAATTACAAAAACTGAATAATTCTTGTCTTGTCGAATAATTTTTTCGATGGGTTCAAATTTCCAACGAGCAGCATCTGTGTATAATCCTCCGTAAATACTGTTATGGAAATAGTAGGTTTTTAAATCGTGTGCAAATCGGGTTTTCATTTTTTTGAAAAGCTTTTGCACCGCAGTAACGTACGGAGACATGGACCAACCTCCATTGTCAATCAACAATATGACTTGGGTCTTCTGCTGAACTTTTTCTTTTTCATGGGGAAGAAAAATACCTCCTTGCTTTAGTCCTTCTTTGATCGTTTTTGGAATATCCAAAATGATTTCAGCTGTTCCTTCTTCAATACCTTTTAGTGCTGCGAGTGCTGCATCAATATTATCATCTTTTAATAATGCCTTAGTATCAACAGGATAAAAATCTCTACTGTTCACCGCAGCCCTTGCCATTTTTCCACCACCAGTTCCACCAACTCTAACTCCGCCAGCAGCAGCTCCTCCATGTCCATATGGGGAAATTCCACCTGTACCTATCCAATGGTCACCGCCTGAGTGTTTTCCCTTTTGTTGTTTAGCCACTTCACGCATTCTTCTCAGCAACTCTTCCAACGGGATATCTCGATAATCAGCCATGCGATCCAACGGTCGATCAGATGGTGCACTTTCCCCTCCGTTTGGATCATTGTCTTCCATTTCGGGGTTATCCTTTTTTAAAATATCTTTTCCATCCAAAACTCGTTGGATATCAAAAGTAGTTAGATGTACCTCATCTAAAAACTTATCAACTAATTCAAGTTTGGGAATATCTGCTAATTCTTCTTCTGAAAAATTTTCCTTCCAACCACGAAAGGCATCAGAACGAGCGACTGCATCTTCCAAAGGTTCTCCCTTGCGAATATCAATACCTAAAAAGTGCTCATAAAATGCTTGGGTGAAAGGACCAATCTCAGTTGGTGCTGAAGTGATAAGACCTTTGAGTACAAAATAAGCGTCACCTAATGTTCGAACCAAACCTTTGTCCATAGCATTACGAAATTGTAACAAGGTGCGCACGTCGGCAGATAATTTATGCTTTCGAAAAGTATGAGGAAGTTGATCGAACATAATTTTTTAATTAATGGTTAGGACTGATTGGTGAACGATTAATTTCATAATAGAAACGTTAACCGATTTTCTAACTTGTTTTTCCAAAAATTCGAGCCTTAACTTTTTCCATATCATTTTGGTTTTTGATCAACACGCCAAGACCTTCCACTCGGTTCACTCTAGTTAAAGCTTCTGCTTCTTCAAATGATTTCAAGTATTTTATCCAACTTAATAATTCACGAGTAGCAGGCGCACGATCAAGCCCTAAACTTCGCATTTGGTAAAACATAGAAATACATTTTTGTTCCAGTTCTTCATTTAACTTAGGAAAATGCTTTTCTATAATTTTATGCATCGTTTCAGGAGTAGGAAATGAAATGTAGTGATAAACACACCGGCCTTTGAAAGCAGTAGGCAATTCTTGTTCTCGATTACTTGTGATCACAATAGCAGGCATATTCTCTTCACTCACTTCTATGACTTCACCACTTTCAGGCATCACAAATTTTCGATGACTCAAAGCATATAACAAATCATTTGGGAACTCCCTTGGAGCTTTATCAATTTCATCAATTAATAAAACTGAATTTGGAGTGGAAAAAGCTTCTGCCGCTGGTCCCTTCAAAACATAATCACCTAGCTTTTCGGTACTTCTTCCTCCAGTTGACAATTTTTTATCCAAACCTTTCTCTTCTCTTTGAGCATTTAAAATCTCAACTTGAGAATCTCGAAGGTATTTCACGTGGTCAAACTTTGCCACAAATTGCTCCACATTACTTTTTGAACCAACTGGATATACAAATAAATTGATTTTTTCACTTTCAGCAAATTGAAGCGGTAATTCTGTTTTTCCTGTACCAGGTTCGCCTTCAATTAACAAAGGCATTCCAATCACTCTTGCCATGTGGAAGGCTTGCGCTAGTTCCTTATCACAAATATATTTATCAGAACCAGTCCACATTTTTGTAATCGCCATTTTCAATATTTTTATTTAGAGAAATTATTTTTAATTAAGAATTACAAATCTATGC
>CAYGRM010000247.1:0-9995 GCA_964352225.1 uncultured Saprospiraceae bacterium
CTACACGGCGATGCTTCGGCTGTTTGAAAAATCACATCCAGTTGATTTATTAACCGTAACGGAGGAATTACGAAAGTCCGCTGAGTTAGAAAAAATTGGTGGGCCATATTATTTAGTTGAATTAACTAACCGAGTTGCGAGTGCTGCAAATATTGAGTACCACGCAAGAATCATTTCCCAAAAACACATTCAAAGAGAATTGATTAAAGTGTCGACGAATATTATTCGAGATGCTTATGAAGATACTACTGATGTGATCCAATTATTGGATGACGCAGAGCAAGGACTTTTTAATATTACTCAAAATCACATGAATAGTGGTTATGAGTCGATGGGAACTTTGGCTTCGAGAGCATTGAAGATGATTGAAGAAGTTTCGCAAAAAGAAGAAGGGCTGACTGGAGTTCCAACTGGTTTTACCGATTTAGATCGATTGACTTCTGGATGGCAACCATCGGATTTGATTATTGTGGCAGCAAGACCAGGTATGGGAAAAACCTCTTTCACTTTGGCCTTGGCACGAAATGCAGCGGTAGATTTTGGAAAAGGGGTAGCGCTATTTTCTTTGGAGATGTCAAATGTACAATTGGTGCAAAGGTTGATTTCTTTGGAAGCAGAAATTTCGGGTAGTAAAATGAGAAGTGGACAACTCGAAGATTATGAGTGGACGCAACTCAATGGCGTGATTGAAAAAATGAGTGAGGTGCCCATCTTTATTGATGATACTGCCGGAATTAATATTTTCGAATTACGAGCAAAATGTCGTCGATTGAAAATGCAGCATGATATTCAAATGATCGTGATTGATTACTTGCAATTGATGAGTGGAGGAGGAGATAATAAAGGGAATCGGGAGCAGGAGATCAGTATGATCTCGAGAGGTCTGAAAGCATTAGCTAAGGAATTGAATGTTCCGGTGATTGCTTTATCTCAACTAAGTCGAGCAGTAGAAACGCGTGGAGGAACGAAGCGTCCACAGCTTTCGGATCTTCGGGAGTCTGGTGCGATTGAGCAAGATGCGGATATTGTTTCATTTATTTATCGACCTGAATATTATGGAATATTGGAAGATGAGGAAGGAAACTCACTCAAAGGAACTGGAGAAATCATTATTGCAAAACACAGAAATGGAGCATTGGATACGGTGAAATTAAGATTTATTGACAAGTATGCGAAGTTTACCAATTTGGATGATCCTGACTTCAATGACATCCCTGCTTTGCCTCAAGAAAATATTATAACTCGATCTTCTCGAATGAATGATGAAGATATTCCGTTTTAGGAAAAAGATTAGCCACAGACTGACACAGACTTTATTATGACTTCACACAGATCGATCGTTATAAAAAAATAAATCAGCGAAAAGTCATAATAAATTCTGTGTCAGTCAGCGGCAAAAAAAAACATATGAAGAAACCATCCAAAAAAGATTTCTTTTCTAAAAAGAAAAACCCCAACACAACTAATTTTCCTACCGAAACTAATTTAGAAAATCTTAGACTGAATAAATTTATGGCACATTGCGGTGTTGGAACTCGTCGTGCTTGCGAACTTTTTATCAAAAAAGGACTCGTTAAAGTGAACGACGTCGTTGCAACTGAAGCAGCCTATCGAGTGCAAAAAGATGATGTAGTAAAATATGAGGGAAAAGTTTTAAAACTTGATAAAAAACACGTGTACGTACTGTTGAATAAGCCAAAGAACTATGTTCCTACTTTTGAAAAATTAGAAGGTGAAAAATCATTTGCCAATATTTTTTCGGATAAAATAAAAGTCGAAATCAAGCCTATTGAAAATTTATCCAAAACATCTTTAGGGTTATTATTGTTAACAGACGACGACGTACTAATAGAGAAGTTTTTCAAGCCAGAACATCCACCTCGCTCTATTTTTCATTTGATTTTATCTAAACCTATTCCTGAGTTAACTCGTAAAGGAATAGAGAAAAGCATTATTGAAAAATATCCAAATGTTCACGCTATCAGCCAAATTAAAGGAAAAGGAGAAAATGAAGTTGGTATCGAATTGAAAGGAGGAACAGATGAAGAGTTGAAAAAAATATTCGAGGAAGTTGATTTTCCAATTGAAAAAATAGATCGAGTATTTTTCAACGGTTTGACGAAGAAAGATTTACCGAGAGGCCGATTTCGATTTTTGACAGAACAGGAAGCGATATTTTTAAAACATTTCTAGTACCACGAAGCTCCTGCTTCGTTTAAATTTTAATATGACCGAAGCGGAGCTTCGGACTACTTTTATGAGTAAAAAAGGACATTCCGAAGAACTAGGCACCAAACCCATTGGGCAACTCCTCCGATCGCAGGCCATTCCCGCATCGATAGGAATTCTGATTATGTCTGTCTACGGAATCGTTGACACAATTTTCGTAGGACGATGGATCGGCTCGTTGGCGATTGGAGCAATTACCGTCGTTCTTCCCATTACTTTTTTGATCGCTTCCATTGGAATGTCCATCGGAATTGGAGGTTCTTCCATCATCTCACGAGCGCTAGGGGAAGGCAATGATAAACGAGCTTATCAAACTTTTGGAAATCAAATTACACTTACTTTACTCATCTCCATTTCTGTAGTAATTCTTGGATTATTTTTCCAAGAAGAGATATTGCAAGCCTTCGGAGGTAAGGGAGAAATACTTCCGTTTGCCAAAATATATTTTCAAATAGTTTTATATGGTGTGCCATTTTTAGCTTGGGCAATGATGGCGAATAATGTGATGCGAGCCTTGGGACAACCCAAAATGGCCATGGTTACCTTAATTGCTCCTGCCGTTGCTAATGCTATTTTAGATCCACTTTTGATTATCTATTTTGATATGGGAATGGCTGGTGCAGCTTGGGCGACGACGATGGGATATGTGGCTAGTGCAGGTTTTACGATTTGGTTTTTCGGAAGTGGAAAATCAGAAATGGAGTTTTCGTGGGAATATTTAAAATTACGTGCAGATATTGTTACAGAAATATTTTCCATTGGTGGAGTAACCCTTGCAAGACAAGGAACGATAAGTGTTTTGTCCATAGTCTTGAATAATACATTGTATAGTTATGGAGGAGAAATGAGTTTGGCAGTTTATGGAATTATTAATCGAGTGATGTTTTTTGCCAACTTTCCAGTCTTGGGAATGGTGCAAGGATTTTTACCGATTGCAGGTTTTAATTATGGAGCAAAAAAGTTTGGGCGAGTTCGAGAAGTCGTGCTCAAATCAATAGGTTGGGGGACGGCAATTTCATTTATCATCTTTGCGGGTATTTTGTTTTTTGCAAAAGAGTTGAGCGCAATTTTTACTAATGAGCAAGAAATGATTGATCAAACAGCACCTGCTTTGATTGCCGTATTTATAGCTACACCAACCTTAGTGATGCAATTAATTGGTTCAGCATATTATCAAGCAATTGGTAAAGCATTGCCAGCATTATTTTTAAGTTTACTGAAACAGGGGATATTTCTGATTCCGTTGATTTTGATCTTGCCGAGATATTTTGGGTTGGATGGGGTTTGGTATGCTTTCCCCATTGCGGATGTGGGCACGGCGATCATTAATTTTTTCTTTTTGAGGTATGCATATCAAAAATTGACGGTGGAGGATGAGGAGAGTTTTGGGGATGAAAAAATACTAGATGTAGGAGTGAAGTTTGAAGAAAAATAAGAGATAGTATGTTATAAAAAAGCCTCATCTAAGAATACCTTTGATGAGGCTTTTTATATTTTGCTCGCGCAGAGTCTCCCGGCTTGTGTGTCATATTTAAGAAACCTCAGGTTTCTAGATAAATAATCTTTTTCACACTTTTAATCCTGTGAATACGTGCTTTTTATTTCTTTTCAAAAAAATCGCTTCGCTTCTTTTTTGATTGCCAGCTAAAGCTAGTAGCTACTTTTCCCTAAAAAATACTGGATTCACACACGATCTATCCGTATATTTACGTTTTAGTATTTGTTCAAAAATCGAACAGGTTTCAAAAAAACAGACTCAACACTATGAAGTATTTTACCAACCTACTGGCATTGGCCTTTGCAATTCTTATTTGTACGACTGCACAGGCGAGTGAAAAATCTGACCCAATTTATATTTATACCATTCACATTGGCGCATTTGACAAGGCGCAATTATCTGATTTTGATGGGATTCGAGATATTGGTTATGTGTATGCATTTCCGTTGAGAGATAATTTGATGCAAGTATTTTTGGGTGGATATTCGAGTCGAAAAACTGCTCGGCAACTTTTGCCAGATGTGCACGAAAGTGGATACCCAGATGCCTACGTGATGCGCCGAGCATTGGATGAAGGCGAAGATATTGCCACGGTTCAGATTGCGTTGTTAAAGCCAGGACAAGACTTAGATTATGGAAAATATTTGCAAGCAGGCAAAATATATATTTCTCAAAATGATAATGAACTACGAGTGCTTAGTGGTCAATATGAGACAGAGGAAATTGCTCAAAAGCGAGCAGATCAACTTACACGAATGGGCTTCGCAGATGCAATAGTCAAAAATTATAATACAGTTGAATTAATTAAAGTAACTTCATTTGAAAGTGGTGGAGCAGTAGCTGATCCAATTGTGGAAGTTATCGAAACTTCAAAAGGTGGTGAGCCCGAAGTGAAAAAAGAAATGAAAAAACTTCCAGAGTCGTACGATCTTTTATTTAAAAAATCAACAACTACAGCGAAAGGAGGATCAAATATCCCTGATGATATCCCTGAAAGTTTTGGAGACGGAACTGAACGAATCATAGTTCCTGCCAAAAAAGAAGTGAAGACTGAGTTGCCAAAAATCAGAGTAAAAGTAAAACGAACTTCTGCGATCGAATTACAAAAAGTATTGAAAGCGCAAGGAGTTTACAATAGTGGATTGGATGGATATTATGGAAAAGGAACTGCTCAAGGATATGCAGATATTAAAAAAGAAAATTTTCAAATTCGTAAGTATTTATTGCTTTCTGAAATGATGAACTCGGAAGCGAACTCATCTTTAAAACAAAGTCGGTTGCAGACGATTGTCAATAATTTATTGGACGAACCGACAGATGCAAATACCTTGTTACAAGCAGAGCGTTCGCCTTTGGCTAAAGTATATCGAGCGTATATTTTATTCCAAGGTGGAGGTCAAGAAGATGAAGTGAATCGATTGATGAATGCCGCCATTAAGCAAGCTTTCAAAGGACAAAAATTAAAAAATGCTCCACCATTCGATTACAATGCAACTTATGCTTACGATAATTTAGAGCAACTTTTAAAACACTTGAATTACGTTCATGCTGTTTCGCAAGATGCGGAAGTACCTTGTTGGATTTTTTCTCAACATCCGCTTGAGGCGGCGAATGCATTTGCTGCTGGAGGTAATAATTTACGGATGCAAAATTGTGGAGGTGACTTTATGAGTTGGGAAGAGACAAAATTATTGAAGACGATTGCTTCGGATTTAGATCCTTCGATTGATACTGATAAAGATGTTTTAGTAGCTTATACGAGCAAGCGGGCAAAGCTTTATATTACACCACAAAAAATGACTTCAGGCGAAGCAACAGAGGTTTCAACTTGGCATAAAACGCTTTGGACGGAGATGGAATCTTGGGGGAATGCTGATCCAATTCATGAGCAAAGAGTGACTGCTTTGAAAGTGGCTTATTTTCAGTCGCAGGTTAGGATTGAAGATTATTTTATGAATAAAGGGTTTACTTATAATGAGGCAAAGCCGTTGGCGATGTGTGTTTTGCAGACGATTGTGGGGAAGCATTTTGTGAATTATATGAAGGGGTAGGTTTTTAATCTTCCTCTTGAAAAAGGTCTTGTAATTGAATTGTTACAAGACCTTTTTTATTTTATTTTATTTTTTGAAGGAAGTGGATACTTGGGAGATTGTTACTTTTTTCATTCGAAAAAAAAGTAACCAAAAATTCTTGGCGAAAAAAATGCTCAACCCCATGCTGCCCCCGCACCCACATTTTTCGCCGTTCCCAGCCCGCTCCACTACTCAGAGAACACTTCTCGAAGAACATTTTTTAATCTTCCACTTTTTGAAATTAAGATTGATTTGATTTTTATAAAAAAAATATTATTTAAATTATTAAGCCAAGCCTATGTCTGAAAGGAAAACCATGAGTAATCCGGAGCGGGCGAGGATCGGCGAAAAATGTGGGTGCGGGAGCCTGCCTTGTGCTTAGCTATTTTTTCGTCTAGGGTTTTTGGTCCTTTTTTGCCAATGCAAAAAGGACAATGTTACCAACATCCACTCAGGTCAGAATTATAAGATCAGCCAATAAAAAAGGTTTTGTAACAATAGAATTACAAAACCTTTTTACAGTTCGAAAAATCATTTTTTTTAATTTAAAACCTCTTCTTTCTCTTTCAAAGTTTCAAAGCGAAATCCTTTATTTGAAAAATGTTCCAAAACTTTCGGCAACACATATTCCAATTTATCCTTCGCTTTCAAACTATCATGAAAAACAATAATGGAACCCGTCTTCGTATTCTTAATCACATTCTCCAAACATTGCTCCTTCGTAATTTCCGGATCAAAATCTCCACTCAAAACATCCCACATCACAATCTGATAATGACGTTGTAAAAACTGCGCTTGCTTTGGCAACATTCTCCCGTAAGGAGGACGAAACAAAGATGACTTCACCAAGTGGGCACAATTTCGAATATTATGAAAATAAGGAATATTTTCAGTTCCCCAACCATTCAGATGATTGAAGGTATGATTACCAACGGTGTGACCAGAATCAACTACTTGATCAAATACCGGAGTATGTTTTTTTACATTTTCGCCCACGCAGAAAAACGTAGCCTTGGCATTGTATTTTTTTAATTGATCAAGCACCCAAGGAGTAACCTCAGGGATTGGGCCATCATCAAAAGTTAGATAAATTACTTTTTCTTCAGTTGGAATTCTCCAGGTGAAATTGGGAAAAAGATTTTGGATGAGTTGTGGTGTTTTGACTAAATACATAATTCTATTAGGTGTTAATTTAAGGTGTTGAATTCTCTGTGAAAATAATAATGGCGAAACTTGTTTGAGTAAATTGCTGTTGTGAGTTACGTGAGGTAGGCTGATTTGTTTTTTTATATAATAAAAAAAAATCAAAAAGGTGAACATGCCCACAAGCACATTTTGATTATCTTTGCACAAATTTTTTTAAATGGAAATAGTTAAGCTGAAGTCTAGTCATAAACACAACGTTTAGGGAGTGAAATTAGCTGCTGAAAATAAAGAATAATAGTTCGATTTTTTTTAAAATATTAAAACTCAATTTCAATGACAAAAATGAGGGTAAGATTTGCACCAAGTCCAACAGGGGCTTTACACATTGGAGGTATACGAACCGCACTCTACGATTATTTATTAGCTAAAAAACATGGCGGTACATTTATACTTCGAATAGAGGATACGGATCAAAAAAGATATGTGGAAGGTGCAGAGGATTATATTATGAATGCTCTAGAATGGTGTGGATTACAGCCTGATGAAGGACCAGGGATTGGAGGTGATTATGGACCATATCGACAGTCAGAAAGAAAAGATATTTACCAAAAATATATGAAGCAGTTATTAGATGAAGGACATGCATATTACGCCTTTGATACTGCGGAAGAATTGGATGCGATGCGAGACAAGGTAAAGTCAGAAGGGAAGCACTCTTTTCAATATGATGCAAGTACTCGAATGATGATGAGAAATAGTTTGAGCCTTCCAGAAGCAGATGTAAAAGTATTGTTAGAAAACGGGACACCTTATACTATTCGTTTTAAAATGCCTGAAAATCAATCAGTTACGGTAAATGATTTGATTAGAGAGGAAGTAACTTTTCAGACCAATGAATTGGATGATAAGGTTCTGATGAAAAGTGGGGGATTACCAACGTATCATTTGGCAAATATTGTGGATGATCATTTAATGAAAATAACGCACGTGATTCGAGGAGAAGAATGGTTGCCGAGTACAGGACTTCATGTGATGATGTATCGATGTTTTGGATGGGAAGATACGATGCCACAATTTGCGCATTTGCCATTGATTTTGAAACCAGCACCGAATACTTATGTAACTAAAAAAACGAAGGATACTTTTACAGAAAGTTTCTCTGCTGAATTTTTGAAATCAACAGACTTGGAAATGAGTTTGGAGGATGTGAAAAAAATCGTACAACAAGTTTTTAGCAACCCAAAAGATATTCAAGGTCAGTTGAAGATTGGAAAAAATGATGATGGGAAAAAGAAAGCGGTCAAGGAATTTTTGAAAAATGCAATGTATGGAAAGTTGAGTAAGCGTGATGGAGATCGATTAGGCTTTCCAGTTTTTCCACTTTCATGGGAAGGGGAATCTGAATCAGATTCATTTGTTGGATTTAAGGAAATTGGATTTGATGCGAATGCGGTAAATAACTTTTTGGTTTTCCTTGGTTGGAATCCAGGAACGGAACAAGAGATATTTTCCATGAAAGAAATGATTAGTGCATTTTCATTGGAGAGAGTAGGGAAGTCAGGTGCAAAATTTGACTACGAAAAAGCACGTTGGTTCAATCAACAATATTTAATGAATAAAGATGATGAAAAGATTGCAGAGGAATTAGGCGAGTTACTTTCTGAACAGGGAATAGGTGCACCTCCTGCCTTTTTGGAAAAAGTAGCTGCGATGATGAAGGAACGAGTTCATTTTATTCCAGAAATATTAGATGCTGCTTATTATCTTTTTGGGCCAATAAAATCATATGATAATCAGACTATTCAAAAAAGATGGAAACCTGAGAATAGAGAAAAAATGAATGTTTTAGCAGATACAATCAAGCACATTATGTCATTTGATGCAGAAACGATTGAATCCACGGTGAAGCAATTTATGGAAGATCACGAATTAGGATTTGGAGAGGTGTTGCCGATTTTGAGGTTGGCAGTTTCAGGAACGACCATGGGACCATCTGTTTTTGATATTATGGCATTGTTAGGACATCAAGAGACGGAGGATCGAATGAAAGCTAGTTATAAATATTTCGATGAAGTGATTTTAAGTCAAGCATAGTCTAAAGGTTAGAATTAGAATTTGCTATTTGCTCGTGAATTTTTTTGAGGGGTTAGTCTATAAAATATGACTGTCCAAGGGGATTTAGTTTTATTGTAATGTATTTTCTAATAAAACATTATTAAATCAACTAAACCAAAAAATTATGAGTGATCACATTTTAGATGAAAGTTATGACCAAAGACATTACCGATATGCTGGATTTTGGACGAGAGTAGGTGCTACAGTTGTTGATATATTAGCATTACTTCCTTTGATTGGGCTTTCAGTTTATGCCCTTGTATCGATGAAAAGTTTACCGATAGTTCTAGGAGTGTCGATAATAATGGCAGCTTACAAGCCCATAATGGAATATCAATATGGAGCAACACTTGGAAAAATGGCGCTTGGCATAAAAGTAATAAGTGAAGATGGAGGTCTTCTGACACCTAACCAAACGATAATTCGTTATTTGCCATGGTTAGTAGGAAACCTAATTAATATTTTAATGTATGTTGAATTATTTGGAGTAGGGGAATTTCAGGATGTGAACGGATTTATGGAGTATGGTCAATTTGTGCAAGTCTATAGTTCGACATTAACAACTTTAAGTAGTCTGGCAGGCTGGTTAGTACTTATATCCGCCATAGTCATGGTATTCAATCAGCAAAAACAAGCATTCCACGATAAAATAGCGAAAACATATTGTATTTATAAAGACTAAAAATAATAGTTATGCCTAAAAAAAAGCCACAAAAAGGACAACCTGAAGTTCATAATGATTTAAAAGGTTTTGACATTAAAATTAATGAGTTTGGAGAAATAGTCTCCAATGTAAAAGTTGACCAATTAAATGAATTTTTGGATGAAAATGTAGAGGACAAAAAATTAGTAGATCGCGAAGATTCTGCACAAAATACTGGTAGTCAAGAAGAGGAATAATATTTTTTAATAAATATTATATAAAGATTATAGGA
>CAYGRM010000248.1:0-9990 GCA_964352225.1 uncultured Saprospiraceae bacterium
TTCGTGGAATTTGTGAAAATTCGTGGCAAAAATAAAAGTGTACGGTAGAGAAAAAAAATAAAAAAATAAAACCATGAAATTATACTATTCAATTTTAGATAAAAAAATAAAAACACTCGAAGAAAAAATGATCGAGATGGTAGTGTCGCATGAGTTAGTTGAGCGAAAAAAAATGAAGTTACCTTTGTTGGAGTTTGGTCAAGATAGAGTAGAGGGAGTGGATGAGATTTTGGCATATCTGGAAGATTTGCATCGAGATATGAAAAAGGGATACTATTGTGCATGTTGATTGCTCCCCTTAAAAGAAAACGTTGGGAAACATAAAATTAACTAATGGTTTGATAATGTGCTTCGAATATTTGCTAATAAATGGGAAACTGAATCGGCCTTGAAGGTTGGGTTTGGAGAAAATAAAAACAGAAAGCCTCTAGAATCAATTACAGAGTTAAAAAAAAATGCTTATTTTTAAATTCAGATTTAATCAAATTGTTTCCCTTCCCGAATCTATTGTAAAATTAACTTCTCTCGTTATTTAAATTTACGTGCCAACCGAATAGAAACTTTAGCTAAAGCCATTTTGAAAATAAAGAATTTAGATAAACTAAATCAGCGTTAGAATTATAATTTGAAAATTCCGAAATGGATTTTTGAATTAGATAAAAGCGGATATTTAGTTTATTTGTAGTTTTTCGAAAATAGTATTTGAGAAGGTAGCAAGATTACATCTGCTAAATACTAATATTTTGAATTTGAGGTCTTAAGCGAGGCATCATTTTGTGTCAAATGTGTATCTTTATATTTTAAAGGAGCTTATAATCAATACCCGAATTAAAAATTAGCATTCACTCTAGTTCAGATAGAAAAAATACCTATTCGATAATTCTTTTTAAAGAATGAATTTTATCCTATTTATATTCATCACAAATCCCACATATCAACAATTTTAAACCTAAACTAAATTAGGAAAATACAGCTATGCAAAATTGAGACGTAATTTTAGTTAAAAACTATTTACTAAACTTGAACGACTCATAATGAAAAGATTTTTACTCCCAGTAACCACGATTTTAATTTTATTTATTTCTATGGCCTTTACATCCGGGGCAGATTCTGAAAGAGACCTTATCATTTGTACCATTGATGATGTGGTTTTGAATTTGTCAGAACCGGTGGAACGGATTAAGTTTGTTTTGCCAGAGGGCGGTATTAATCATGTGGTTTTATGTGATTTGGAAGTTGGAAAAACTTATGATTTGTATCTTGTAGATGTAACAAGTGCTTGTGGGATCCCTCCTGAATTTGAAGGAAATACCGTAGGAAATGAAACTCATTTACAGATTACTGCAACTTCATCATGCTACGATTTAAGCATTCATAATTTTTGTGATTTTAAGAAACCAGCAATGCTTTCCATTTCTGAGGAAGGAGCAGGAGGAGGAACAAATGTTTCAAATGGGGCAGAAATGGTTCCGATTACAACGAACCCAAACTTTACTGCTACAGAGTTGATTGAAGATGTTTTTATTGGTGGAGGTTGTTTTGATGTGACAAATGTAACTACGCTTGGTTCTTCTGGAGGGATTGGTGCTTTTGCAAATGGGCTAACTTCTGTTGGTTTTGATGAAGGAGTGGTTATATCTTCTGGAAATATTGGTACTGTTTCAGGGCCTAATAATTCAGAAAGTGCAGGATCAGGAACAGGCGGAGGGTCTGATCCAGATTTACAGCAGTTGAATTCACAAAGTATTTTTGATGCGACGGGGATTGAATTTGATTTTTCTCCAACCTTATCTACTATTGATTTTAGATTTGTATTTGGGTCGGAGGAATATTGTGAATTTGTAAATTCAAATGTGAATGATGTATTTGGATTTTTTATAAGTGGCCCTGGGATAACTGGTCCATTTTCGAATAATGGAGCGAACCTGGCTTTAGTGCCAATGACGACTACACCAATTAGTATTGATGATGTAAATAATAATGTTAATGCTGCCTACTTTGTACCTAATAGTACAGGTTGTGGAGGAGTTACGAATACAGCAGATATTCAATTTGATGGATATACTACAGTTTTGACCGCAACAGCAAATGTAATTCCTTGTGAAACTTATCATATAAAATTGGTGATAGGAGATGGAGGAGATGCGATATATGATTCAGCAGTATTTTTAGAAGCAGGTAGTTTTAATGCCGGTGGTCAGGCATCAGTAAGTGCGGGAGGATTAGCAGGAGGAACTCTAGTTTATGAGGATTGTGGGCCTGCGTTTGTTACTTTTACTCGAGAGACTGGTGACATCAATGTTCCTCTGGTCATTACTTATACGATTAGCCCATTAAGTACCGCCACCTTTGGAGTAGATTATACAGGACTTCCATTGTCTGTAACTATTCCAGCAGGACAAACACAAGTAACTATTCCATTGACAATATTTAATGATGGAATACCCGAAGGAGTAGAAACGATTATTATCGATATGGATAATTCATGTTCCTGTATTAATAGTAGTGCATTAATTGAAATAAATGATGTTCCTCCATTAGTAGTCACTCCGATGGCTGATATATCATTGTGCGGATCTCAAACCGTAAGTTTAGCTTCCATATTTTCAGGAGGTGTCGCACCATATACTTATACTTGGAGTACAGGGGCTACTACTAGTTCTATTTCTCCATTTGTTACAACAACAACGACTTATACTGTAACGGTAACTGATGAATGCGGTAATATAGAAACAGACGATGTTTTAGTTGAGGTAGGATCATCTCCTGTAGCATTTATAAGTGGAATTGGAGATATATGTCCTCCTGGAAACTCAGTTGCTTTTTTACAAATAGATTTTACAGGTACTGGCCCATGGGATATTTTTTATGCGATAAATGGAGTTCCTCAAGTTCCGATTAATGGGATTTCTACTAATCCTTATTCATTTCCAGTTACACAAATAGGCACTTATACGATTATTGAAGTAACTCAGAATGGGTGCCCAGGGATAGGTGATGGGTTGGCAGTAGTAACAGAGACTGTTATTGATCCGGTTGTACTTGCAACAGATATTAGTTGTGCAGGAGAGTTTGATGGAGAGATTGATGTTTTTCCATTTGGAGGGCAAGGACCTTATATTTATTCTTGGAATAGTCCGTTAGCAGGTTCAAATCAAAATCCAGACAATTTACCAGCAGGAACTTATACTGTTACGGTGATTGATGCTAATGGATGTTTTGGAATTGTAAGTACAGTTATTAATGAACCTGCACCTATTATTTTAGATGCCGTTGGTAGTTCAGTAGATTGTAGTAACCCTAATGGTGGGTCAATTGATTTGACCGTAAATGGAGGCACGTCTCCTATCGCTACAATTTGGAGTAATGGTTCATTTAATGAAGACCCAACTGGATTATCGACTGGACTTTATACAGTTACTGTTACGGATTTAGGTGGATGTACAGCTACTGCTACGGCAATTGTTGATGATAACTTCGATCCACCAACTGCTATTGCAAATGCGCCTGATCCATTGAGTTGTACCAATACTCAGGTAAGTATTAATGGAAATGGATCAAGTACAGGAAGTGAATTTACCTACCTCTGGACGACCTCTGATGGGACTATAATTTCAGGAGAAAATGGTTTGACGCCAACAGTTGGATCAAGCGGAATCTATCAAATTTTAGTGACGAATACAACAAATGGATGTACAGAAATAGCCACAGTAACTGTTTCAGGAAATTCTGATTCACCTGATGCATTTGCTAATTCACCAACTGGTTTAGATTGTAATAACACCCAAGTTTCTATTAATGGAAATGGGTCGAGTACCGGAAGTGATTTTACTTATTTGTGGACTACTTCAGATGGAAATATTGTTTCTGGAAATACTTCTATTAATCCAACCATTGACCAACCAGGAACTTACCAAATTCAAGTGACTAACTCAACAAATGGTTGTACTCAAATAGCCACAGTAACTGTTTCCGAAAATACAACTCCACCAATTGCAGATGCTGGAGCAGATCAAATGTTAGATTGTAATACAACATCTGTTTCTTTGTCAGGAGCCAATTCAAGTTCAGGTTCAAATTATACTTATTTGTGGACGACCTCTAATGGAAATATTGTTTCTGGAAATACATCAATCAATCCAACGATTGATCAAGCAGGAACGTATCAAATTGAGGTGACGGATCAAACAAATGGATGTACTGCTGTAGCAACGGTTGAAGTGACTGTGGATGCAAATTTGCCTATAGCGGTTGCTGGAACTGCTGCTGATTTAACTTGTTCAACTTTGGAAATTACCCTTGATGGAACAGGTTCAAGTTCAGGAAATGGAGAAACTTACTTATGGACAACTGGTGATGGTACAATTGTAAATAATGAAACGACTTTAAATCCAACAGTTAATTCCACGGGTACTTATCAAATTATGGTAACAGCACCCAATGGTTGTACTTCTGTTTCTACAGTTACAGTTGGAGAAAATACGACTCCACCACTTGCTGATGCTGGATTGGATATGACTATTGATTGTGGGACTTCCATAATTTCTCTAGACGGAAGTAATTCAAGTTCAGGGAGTGAATATACATATGAATGGACGACTTCTGGAGGGAATATTCTTTCAGGAGAAACCACTTTAAATCCATCAGTTGATGCTGCTGGAGGTTACGTTTTAACTGTAACAAACACTAGTACTGGTTGTACTTCAACTGCCAGTACGAATGTAAATAGTTCGGCAGATTTACCCGCGGCAAATGCGGGGGCTACTCAGACTTTAGATTGTAATACCTTGGAAGTAACCTTAGATGGAACAGGGTCAGAGATGGGAGCAAATATCACCTATTTATGGACAACGAATGATGGGAATATTGTTTCAGGTGAAAATGGTTTAAATCCAATTGTTGATGGAGATGGAACTTATCAAATCTTAGTGACTGATACGGATAATGGATGTTCAGCGATTTCAACTGTGGTAATTGGACTAGACAACCAAACTCCAATAGCAGTTGCCAATGCACCAACTCAATTGTCTTGTACTTCAACATCGGTTTCTTTAGATGGAAATGGTTCAAGTTCAGGTAGTGATTTTACTTATGAATGGACAACCTCAAATGGAAATATTATCTCAGGAGCCAACTCTCTTATCCCTGAGGTAAATGCAGTAGGAACTTATCAAATCATGGTAACTAATACTGTGAACGGCTGTACAGAAATTGCTTCTGTAACAGTTTCTGTGGATGGTGATTTACCCAATGCAGATGCTGGAGTTGCTGATGATTTAACTTGTACAACTAATCAAATTACATTGACTGGAACTGCTTCAACGGGGAGTAATTTTACTTACCTCTGGACTACTTCAGATGGAAATATAGTTTCTGGAAATGACGGCTTAAATCCAATTGTAAATGCAACCGGAACGTATCAATTATTAGTTTCAGATACGGATAATGGATGTACGGTAATTTCAACAGTTTTGGTAGAAGAAGATATTGAATCGCCAGATGTTTCAGCTGATGATCCTAATTCTTTAACGTGCATAATTTCAACTGTTGATTTAAGTGCTACTAATAATGGAACTGGAAATAATTATACATATCTCTGGACCACTTCAGATGGAAATATAGTTTCTGGAAATGACGGTTTAAATCCAACTGTAAATGCTGCAGGGAATTATGTTTTAGAAATCACCAACACTATCAACGGATGTACTTCAACGATTTCCGTTGATGTTCCAATTGAAAATCAAGAACCAACAGTAGACGCAGGTGCAAGTATGAAAGTAACCTGTGCTGAAACGGAGGTTACCTTGGATGGAAGTGGTTCAGACTCTGGATCAAATTTCACTTATGAATGGACGACATTAGATGGTACTATAATTTCTGGTGCAGATAGTCTTAGCCCTATTGTGGGAGCAACAGGAACTTACCAGTTAGAAGTTACTAATACTTTGACAGGATGTACTTCCATTGCAGATGTTTTTGTGGATGAGGATGTGGAAAGTCCAACAGCAGTTGCAGGTCTTCCTCAGACCTTGAGTTGTGCATCAACTTCAGCTCAATTAAATGGAAATGGAAGTAGTTTTGGTTCGAATTTCACCTATGAATGGACGACTTTAGATGGGAATATTATTTCAGGTGAAAATACCCTTACTCCTGAAATTAATGCTCCAGGAGATTATCAGATTCAGGTAACCAATACAGATAATGGTTGTGTAGCAACAGAAATAGTAACAGTATTTCAAGATAGTAATGCCCCAATTGCAGAAGCCGGTGTGGATGATCTTTTAAATTGTAATATTACTAGTTTGACTTTAGATGGAAGTGGTTCATCTCAGGGATTAGAATTTACTTATGAGTGGACGACCTCAAATGGAAATATTGTCTCAGGGGGTTCTACTCTCAATCCAGAAATTAATGCCCCAGGTGACTATCAATTAGTCGTTTCAAATATTGCAAATGGATGTACCACCCTCTCATCATTAACAATTGATATTGATGATACTCCGCCAGTTTCCGAAGCAGGTATTTCTCAATTTTTAAGTTGTACCAATAGTACACTTACTCTTGATGGTACAGGTTCGAGTGCAGGTACTGATTATACTTATCAATGGGCAACGGCTAATGGAAATATTGTTTCAGGTGGAAATACCCTTGCACCAGAAGTTAATGCAACAGGAACCTATGAGTTAATAGTTACTTCATTAATAAATGGATGTACAATTTCAGATGAAGTGGAAATAACTCAAGATAGTAGTTTGCCTGTTGCTAATGCAGGAGATGGTTTTGAAATAACTTGTGAAGTTTTTGATGGTTCTTTAGATGGCTCCGGTTCGACTATTACAAATGATATCACTTTTGAGTGGACAACTACCGATGGTAATATTGTTTCGGGTGCAAATTCACTTACTCCTTTTGTGGATGCATCTGGTATTTATCAATTGACATTGACCAATATTACAAATGGATGTACCGCAATTTCATCAGCAACAGTTATTGAAAATAATGATGCACCAGATGTTGAAGCAGGAGCAACCATGGAGTTAAATTGTAACAATGAAAATCTTTCAATTATAGGTTCAACTTCAGATATTAGTACTGATTTTATTTACGAATGGACAACAGCTGATGGGAATATTATTTCTGGAAATAATGATCTTACTATCGATGTTGATGGAGCAGGAACTTACCAATTAATGATAACAAATACAGCGACGGGTTGTGTCTCTACTGATGAAGTAATCATCACTTCTAATTTTACAGAACCGTTAGCGGATGCAGGTACAACTGATGAATTAAATTGTACACAAACATTTACGA
Source organism: uncultured Saprospiraceae bacterium (assembly GCA_964352225.1). Taxonomy (GTDB): domain Bacteria; phylum Bacteroidota; class Bacteroidia; order Chitinophagales; family Saprospiraceae; genus CAJQQY01. The sequence goes on from CAYGRM010000248.1 coordinate 7,315, forward strand.
CTTTAGATGGAAATGGAAGTAGTCTTGGAGCTAACTACATTTATCAATGGACGACCTCAAATGGAAATATAGTTTCAGGGAATAATACGCTAAATCCTGAGATAAATATGCCAGGGGATTATCAAATTTTAGTAACTGATTTAGTGAATGGATGTACTGCGATGGAGAGTGTATTTATTTCCCAAAATATTACTCCTCCAAATGCTGATGCAGGTGTTGCAAACGATTTGACTTGTATTGATGAATCATTCGAACTGGATGGAAGTAACTCAAGTACAGGAACTGACTTTGAATATCTCTGGATAACAAATGATGGAAATATTGTCGTCGGAGAAAATACGATTAATCCAACGATTGATGAGCCAGGAACATATGAAATTCAGGTAACCAATATTGACAACAATTGTGTCTCAACTGCGGAAATCATAGTCAACCAAAACATCGATACTCCAATAGCAGATGCAGGCCTTCAAGCACAATTAACTTGTACGATTACTGAAACTCAATTAGATGGATCTAATTCAAGTTTAGGCAATGAGATCACTTATCAATGGATCACATCAAATGGTAGTATCATTAATAATGAAGACACTACAACTCCAACTGTTGGGGGAACAGGGATTTACGAATTGATCGTCACGAATATTATATCTGGTTGTACGGCAAATGCTTTTGTTGAAGTAATTTCAGATGCAAATGTTCCAAACGTAGAAGCTATTCCGATGGGCGTTTTAACTTGTGATGAAAATACAGTTTCTTTAAATGGAAATGGTTCATCATCTGGATCAAATTTCACCTATCAATGGTCAACAACTAATGGAAATATTGTTTCTGGCGATAACACTATTTCTCCTATAGTTGATCAAATTGGAGATTATACCTTATTGGTAATAAATACAGATAATGGATGTAGTAATGAAACCACAATTACAGTTGATGAAGATATTTCTCCTCCCGTAGCTGCAATTAATCAAACAGGGAATACCAGTTTAGATTGCGATATTTCAAGTATCATTTTGGATGCTTCAAGTTCTCAACCAATAGGAAATGTGTCATATCAATGGACGACTATTGGAGGTAATATTCTTTCAGGTTCGAATACTGCAAATCCAGAAGTAGATGATGATGGAGAATACATTTTAACAGTAACTAACCTAATTAATGGATGTACTCAATCTCAATCTATTTTTATTGATCAAGACCTTTCAGTTCCTCAGGTGAATATTGCACCTCCTCTGACTTTGACTTGTGATTTAACAGAAACAATTTTGGATGCTGGAAATTCATCTCAAGGAAATTATTCCTACCAATGGACAACGACGAACGGAAATATTGTTTCAGGTACCAATACATTGGCTCCTATAATTAATCAAGTTGGAACGTATCAATTAGTTGTTACGGACTTGGGTAGTAACTGTACCAATGAAGCTTCCATAATTGTTTTGGAAAATATTACGCCTCCAATTGCTGAAGCTGGAATTGCTGATATGTTAGATTGTTCGACTACGTCTGTATCATTAAATGGTTCAGGTTCATCCTCAGGGCCTAATTTTATATACGAATGGAGCACGGGGAATGGTAGTATTATTGGAAATACAAATACTATTTCTACTGAAGTAGATCTTGCTGGAAGTTATAGTTTGGAGGTCACCAATACTCAAAATGGATGTACCGCAACAGATTTTGTAATAGTTGGGGAGGATACCAATACTCCAAGTGGAATTAATTATACAATCGATCAACCAGAATGTCATGGAGATCAAGGAAGTATTATTATTGAAGCAGTTGATGGAGGAACAGCCCCTTATGTCTATTCTATTGATGGAGTTAATTATTATAGCGGACATATTTTTACGATCGAAGCTGGAGATTACACACTTTATGCTCAAGATGCCCAAGGATGTGAAACTCAAATCGATTTTGAAATTCCAGAATTAGATCCTGTGGAAATTCTTTTGGAGAGTGAAGTAACCATTGATTTAGGTGATAATTATCAAATTGAAGCATTTACTAATATTTCTGCAAGTGATATAGCTAGTATTAGTTGGACACCATCTAGTTATTTATCATGTGATGACTGTTTGAATCCAAAAGTTGAGCAATTATTTGATGATTTAACTTACACTTTGACTATCGTCAATAATAATGGATGTAAAATCAGCGCTAAAATTCATATTAATGTCGATAAAGCAAGAGCGATCTACATTCCAAATGTATTTACCCCTAATGGTGATGGAGAGAATGATGTTTTTATGATTTATGCTGGAGATTTAAGTCAGATCAAACAAGTTAATACCTTTATGATTTACGATCGTTGGGGAGAAACCATATTTAGAGCTACAGACTTTAGTCCAATGGATCCTCAATATGGTTGGGATGGAACATTTAAAGGAGAACCAATGAATCCTCAAGTTCTAGTTTACTGGGCAGAAATTGAATTTATTGATGGATTGAAAGTATTATATAAAGGCGATGTTGCGTTGAGAAAATAAAATGAATAAATTTTAATAAAAACGGGGGTATTTCTTTTTGAAATAACCCCGTTTTTTATTTTTCACAAGGAAAAAGTAAAAAACATTAATAAGTTTGAAAAAAACGAAAGTTTTTTGAAACTAATATGCCCTTGAAAACGATAAAAAAGGGATCCTTTTTCAAGTATTTTGTAGTGATTTTACC
>CAYGRM010000249.1:0-9932 GCA_964352225.1 uncultured Saprospiraceae bacterium
CTTTTGATAAAAAGGCCTACCAAGAGGTTGATATTGCCATTGATATCATTTCTAAAATCAGAGCCACTCGAAAGGATAAAGGAATGAAAGAAAAAGAGCCGTTAAAACTTTTTATTCAAAAATCAAAAAAGGTTGATCAGATCTTTAAGCAGAATGGTATTCAAGAGATCATTGAAAAACGTGGTTATATTTCAGAAATTCATTTTACTGATGCTGAAGATGTAGATGGTACGATTGCCTTTGTTTCTGGAACAGATAAATTCTTTTTAGAGGCAAATATTCAAATCGATGTAGCAGCAGAAATAGAAAAGGTAACTAAGGAATTAGATTACACTAAAGGCTTTGTTAAAAGTATCGAAAAGAAATTAGGCAATGAACGATTTGTCCAAAATGCACCTCCAGCTGTGGTAGAAAATGAGCGTAAGAAATTAGCAGACGGGCAATCCAGAATTAAAATGTTGGAAGAGAGTTTAGAGCAGTTAAAATAATTTTGGGTTATTTATGATTAAAAATTTGTTGAAGTTCTGAAACTCAATTATTTAAATGTCTTTAACAGGTAAAATTAAAAATGGAGCAAACCTTGATTGGTTTGCTCCATTAATATTTCTATTGATAAGTTACACCACACCCGCCATGCCTTTTTTCAAACTACTTAAATTATATCATTCTCAAAATCTAAGGTTTCAATAAACAGAGAAACATAAATCAAAAGTTTAATTAATATGATATAAAAGCATCCGAATTCCGTTCAAATGATATTTTGGAAAATAAATATATAATTTTAGAACCTTTAAAAAACACTTTATTATATTTATGATGTAAGCCAAAACGAAACATTTTTTAAAAAATATAATTAGTGATGTCTACTCCAAATTTTATCGAATCAGCTCAAAAATTATTTGCTAAAGGAAAAACAACCGAAAGTCTTACTATTCTACTTGATAACATAAAAGACAAAAGTCTATATTTTGATATTCTAGAACTTCAGAGAAGAAATAATACTTTAAATAAAAAAGAACTTAAAGGAATAATTAGTTCCGCAGATGCACTCCTTGAACACAATCAAATTAATAATGCTCTTTTACTAATTATTCAGCAATTATCAATAAGTGATTCTTCTGTCAACAATTTAAGTAACTCCGAAAATCTTGCAGCTATATCTTCCAGTAATTCTTGGTCTTTTAAGAATAAAAAGATACTAATGTTATTAGCTGGATTATTAATAGTTTTTGTTTCTATTTTTGGAATTGTTAATGGATTGGGTAGTGATTCATGCGCCAATCTAGGAGGCGATAAAGATAAGGATGGTATATGTGCAGAAGAGGATTGTAATGATAACGATTCAACAGTTGGCAAAAAGCAAACCCCAGGGACAATATGTGATGATCATAACCCCGCAACTTTTGATGATAAAATACAAGCAGGCGGATGTGATTGTCAAGGAATCATTAAAGGGCCTTGTGATGATCTGGGAGGCGATAAAGATAAGGATGGAATATGTGCAGAAGAGGATTGTAATGATAACGATCCCAAAATTGGGAAGAGACAATCACCAGGGGCAAAATGCGATGATAATAACTCTGCTACAGTTGATGATAAAATACAGGCAGACGGATGTAATTGTAAGGGAATTATTAAAGGGCCTTGTGATGATCTGGGAGGTGATAAAGATAAGGATGGTATATGTGCCAATCAAGATTGTAATGACAACAATTCAAGTATTGGCAAGAAACAACGACCTGGAACGAGGTGTAATGATAATAACCCTGCAACAGATAATGATAAAGTACAGTCTAACGGTTGCGATTGTAAAGGAACAACTAATCCATGTTATAAAAAAAATTGCGGTCCTAACGGAAATTGTGATAATGGTAAATGTATTTGTATAAACAACTACTCTGGTAGTAATTGCCAAATTCCACCACTTCAAAAAATTGAGATAAATGGAACTTTTAGAGGTCAGGATTGGGAAAGTATAGGCTCAAATGAATTGCATAGTGTCGCTGTACAAAAAACATTTGACATTGACCGTAATGGTGCAATAGGAAAATTTCTATTAAAAGATATATGTATCGGAGGTGAAGTTTATGGAAAAGTTTATATGGATGCCTCTTGTCAATCAAATGGAACAGTAACCCTAAATTCCTACATTGAATTATATGAAAGTGACCATTGTCCTAATACTGACTTAGACGGTAGTAAATCTAATATTCGTTTGATTATTCCGGCTGATACGGGAAAAGTTCAACAGGAAGTTAGAGTTAGAAATGATAAAGAGAATGACGATGATCTTCTATTTTTTTCTTATAAAGGTAAAAACACCTCTGTTAAGAAGTAATATTAAATCAATATTATAAAACTGCTTAAGATCATATATCTCAACAAGAAATTATTGATATCTCACTTATTGATCAGGAATGTATTTTATTCAGTTTTGGGATAAAATTAAAGGAGCATAGAAATCAAAAAAGTGGTTAAGCCCGAAGTTGTAAGTTCTTATACTAAAAAAAATCCCGAATTTTTGATTAGTCAAAAATTCGGGATTTCTTTTATCGAAATTTAAGTTTACTAAACCTTTAAGGTTTAGTAAACTTAATATATAGTTACTTAGCCACTACAAACCGTTTAGTTCTTACCCCGCTTGGCGTAATTACTTGAAGGGTATAAGCACCTTGTACAAAATTGCTCGTATTGATTTGAGAAATTTGTTGATCAATCTTACTCAAGTTTTGGACTAGAATTTCTTTTCCAGCCAAATCGGTAATTTTGATAATTACATCTTCAAATACTTCTACAAAGTCAAGTTCTAAATTCAATTCGTCCCGAACTGGATTAGGGAAAATGTTAACAATATTTTCGTCATCCAATTGATCGTTTACGTTAACCATTACCTCAGGAGTAACGTGCATTCTAATCCTTGGAGCAAAAATAACTTGCGTTAAATCAGCACTAGGCCCAACCTCAGAGGTATTCCAAAAAGATCCATATCTAGGAGTATCTAATGAGTCATTTAAAAATGTCATTGCGGTATAATCCCAAACACCAGTTCCTGCAATAGTAACATATTCCGTAGCACCTGCTGGAGGAGTTGTTTCTACCGCTAAGATATAGTGCGTATCATCTTTAAGTCTAACCTGATCATCAGGAGATGCGTTCCAGTTTTCAAGTACCAACTGAACATCAGTATCATTAGCTTGAATAGAATAGATTGAGTTAGCTACAATTAATCCACCAATAGAACCATCTCTTTCACCACTTTGAGCAATTCCATCATTATTAATATCTTCCCATTCATAAAGGTATACACTTACACTTCCGCCGGCAACTGCTGCTGCATTTCCAATAGAGAATAAAATGGAAGAACATACGAAGTCATCCCCATTTGGAACATAAAAATGATTAGCAAGCGTCCAAGAAACTATATCAGTTCCAGGAGGGCCTCCAGCAGTTGTTATGTTAAATTCCTTAGCAAAAACAGAATCACTAATGGCAAATTGAAATGCAATTTCATTATTAACTGGTACGAGGTCAGTTGAATCCATCGTGACCGTATAAGCTGCATCGTAAATAACATTTTCAATAGCAGGAGGAGTAAATCGATCTGGGAAAATTCTATTTTCATCAATAAAGCCAGCAGGTACAGTACCATAAGGTAGATCTTGCTCATGAACTACAGCACCAGATGTAGCATCTGAAATAGTCATATTCAAATTCACACCCGTTGCATCTAATTGTCCAATGTTTTCAATATCACAAAGAAATCCGATTGCATCAACTTGAGAAGCTGGAGTATTGATACTAGGAGGAATCGCAAAGAAGTTAGTATTTGCTCTCATGTCAAATAATGGGGTAGGGTCAACATCAGTTACATTGACATCATCTATTTGCCATGAATAAGCACAACCTTCATTGGAGAAAAATCGAAAAGCGATAATTACACTAGGTTGATTAGCAGCGATATTAGAAATTGGAGTGTTAGAAATAGCAGGATTGGTAGCACTTGCAAAGTCATTATTCACAAGGTCAGGGTATAGTTCATATTCTTCCCAAGTTGTACCACCATCAATACTTACCTCTAAGAAAATATCATCATTAAACCTTCGGTAATGATGTTCGAAAGAAACCACTACGTCATCAAATCCCATAGTACTAAATGATGGAGAAATTAACCATACATCTTGAGGTCCTTCGCAATTTAAATCTGAGTCAAAAATCATAAAACCATTAGCCGCAGTAGTTGAGGCAATAATTCCGATATCAAATGGCCCTTGTGGACCCGTTGTGGAATAAATCCAGTTAGAAGAAGCGTTTACAGTACTTCCATCCATTTGAGAGGCCGTCCATGTTACTGGCAAACCTCCGTCAAAGTCTTCAAAAAAAATTTGTGCATTCATACTTCCACAGAAAAGTATAGCAAATGCCAATAAATAAATTCTAGTAAATCTCTTAATCATAATAATATTTTTAGTTAAATAATTCATTGGGGCAAAAGTACTTATTTATTAGAAATGATATTGATAATCGGCTGACATTTTCTTATTACAAATAATAAGTATTTGACATTTTAACAAAACTTTTAAAAGCATGACTCCTATATCAAAAAAAAAACGGGAAACATCTGAATTACAGATATTTCCCGAATCTTTTTATTTAAAAAAATAAAATTTAATCTATCTCACGATAGTAAATTTCTGAGTACTATATCCTTTGTCTGATTGTATTTTTAAGAAATACGTACCAGTAGGTAATTCAGAAACATTGTAATTTATTGTTTGACTAGAAAGGTTTTTGTAGTTCATTTCCATAACATTTCTAGCATTCAAATCAACTATTCTAATAGTTGCTTCTGACATATTTTCAACTAAATCTAATTGTAAGCTAATCATTTCTGAAGCAGGATTAGGGTATAGACTTACTTTGTTAGCCTCATCCAATTGGTTATTGACAGAAACTTCAAAATAAGGATTCACATGCATTCTTAGTCTAGGAGAAAAGTTAAATCCAGTTAAATCTGTGTTTAATCCACCATCTCCTGAGGTAATATCTCCCAATCCATGTATTCTCTCAAATGAAATTGAATCAGTCAAAAATCCAGTAGCATTATAACCGGTATTAAAACTATTAGTTCCAGTAATCTCAATTAAAGAATTACCAGCAGAAGATAAACCAGCAGCTAATACATAAGTAGTATTCTCCTTTAATTGCAATGGAAGATCAGGATCATTAAAGTTCTCAAGTGAGATTAATAAATCTGTTGCATCATCAGTATCAGCCGGAATTTCGTAAGTAAAATTACCAACTATATTACCTCCAGCTGTTCCGTTACGTTCGGTATTTTGAGAAATACCATCGTTATTCAAGTCTTCCCATTCATACAAATAGATACTCGCAAAACCTCCAATATTATCTATAAGGTTATCTAATCCAACTAAAACAGAAGTACATTCATATTTGATATTAGGATCAACAGGATCTTCCCCATTTCTAACATAATATGTAGTAGCTATTGTCCAATCAACACCAGTTGCACCATTTGGAGTTGCTCCAAATAAGCCTGTTACTCCATCTTCTTTTGCAAAAACAGAGTCAGTTACCGTAAAACTAAACTGCTGTGAATTATTAGAATCATCAAAATCAGCAGCATCAGCAGAAACAGAATAAACGGCTGTATAAGTATCTTCAATTGCCGGTGGCAAGTAATGCTGAGGCATAATTCTATTTTCATCTACAAAATTTGCAGCAATCGAACCGTAGGCCAAGTTTTCATTAAATACTTCTGTGTTACCACTATTAGTAACACTTACATTAACATTGACACCAGTTTGCTCAGTAGCACCAACATTGGCAACGTCTATCAAGAATCTAACAGAATCAGTTTGTGTCTTTGGAGTCAATAAATTAGGAGCAATTGAAAAGAAAGTATTGGCTTGCAGATTATTAGCCTCTGTTTCAATTAATTGAACATCATCAATAATCCAAAAATAGTAATTTGCTTCATATCTAAATTTGAATTGGAAATTGGTAGAAGTTAAATCTGCTCCAGGTAAAAAGACTCTTTTGTATTCATTGAACGTTGCACTATTGACAATAAATTCATCATTAATTTCAATGTCATTCCAAGTTCCACCACCATCATTGGTATAAGAAACTATATAAGTACTTTGGAATTGACGAGTAGTTTGATAAAATAGAACAGAAACTCCAGCAGTTCCAGCTGGAACTATTGCAGATAAATCAAGAACAGGAGAAATTAATTCTCCTACTTGAGGAGCGCCACAAACTCCTTCTTGATCAAATCCATCTGAATTAAATACCATAGCTCCATTACAAGCAGTAATTGCTGAAGAAGTTGCATCTCCAAACATATTAGCTACAGATGCTTCTAGAGTCGATCCATTTGGAGTCCATTGCCAAAGGTCAATAGTATCACAAGGTGCTTCACTCGTAGCTGTCCAATCATTTAAACCTCCATCAAAATCTCCTTCGGATGGTTGATCTCCCCAAAATACAGTAGCATTACTAGGGTTAGGATTTGAGTTTTCATATGCACAAATTCTAAATGTACCAGCATTTGCATTTGGTGCGCCACCTGACCAAACTCTAACAACATAATCAGAATCAGGCATTAAACAAAGTGACTGAATGGTTATGCTATTCTGCAATGGATCAGCTGTAGAAAAACAAGCAAGTGCTACTTCTGAAGCACCACATGAATTATAAATCGCCATCCCAACTGAAGGTACATCATCTGGCATAGAACCAAATTCACATTTGACAATTATTCCAAAATCTGGAAGTGTAGTTCCTGTAGAGAAGGTAAACCAAACATCATCAGTATACCAAGAACCCGAACATACAGCTGGAGTACCTGTAACTGTGGTGGCATCAACTGTCATCCGTGTGTCGCCAACAATTTGCACACAACTTGCTTCATCGGCTGCAAGTGTAAGAGCAGTAGCATTAGCACAATTATCATTTGCAGGTTGTGCAAATAAATTCATACTGAAAAATAATAACATTCCTAGAAATGCAATTCTAGAGTTAATAGTAAAGTTGTTTTTCATAAATCCCTTTTTTTAAGTTAAATAATTGTAAAAGTAGAAATATAATATAAAAAATCATCCTAATTCCTTAAAGAAGTCTTTTGGAATTCAGATTTTATTAAAAAATAAGGCTCTTAGACAATTCTCGTGAATTTTAAGAACTCCAAAATAACGCTAGTATTTTTTCCACATAGACACAGAGAAAACATAATCTTCAGAACAATTACAGTTTTCTATGTGCCCCATGTACCGTTGTGGTAAAAACGTATTTCAAAAGTTCACAGGATTGGTCTAAGCCCTAAAAATAAAAACGGGAAATATCTGAATAACAGATATTTCCCGAGTTTTTTAATAATTAAAAATGCTTTTAATTATTTTGTAATAGTGAATTTCTTAGTAATATAACCTTTGTCAGATTGTATCTTTAAGAAATAAGTTCCAGCAGAAAGATTAGCTACAGAATAAGTTAATGTTTGATTAGAAAGTTTATCATAATATACTTCTAAAACATTACGAGCATTCAAATCAACAATTCTTACAACTGCATTATTTAAGTCTTCTACTAAATCCAATTCCATGTTAACCACATCGGTTGCAGGATTAGGATAAAGGTTTACTTTGTTCGCATCATCTAATGGATTGTTAGTTGAAACTTCAAAGAACTCACTAATGTGCATTCTCATTCTAGGATTAAAAATTACTTGAGTTAAGTCAGAGTTTAATCCGCCATCATCGCTAGTAGTATTCCACATACAGGCGATTCTTTCTATACCAATGGAATCAGATAAGAAATTAGTAGCAGCGTAATCGTTTTCATTACTACCTCCAATTTGAATTTTAGAAGTACCTGCAGAAGTTAATCCTGCTGCCAAAATATAAGTAGTGTTTGCTTTAAGTTGGATCGGTAGATTTTCATTATTGAAGTTTTCAAGTTGAACCAACACGTCATCAACATCTGGTGTACCTACTGGAATTTCATAAGTAAAGTTTCCTACCACATTACCTCCAGCAGAACCATTTCTTTCAGTATTTTGAGCAATTCCATCATTGTTAATGTCTTCCCATTCGTACAAATAAATGCTAACAAAACCACCTTCATTATCTGTAAGATTATCTAATGCAATTAAGACAGAAGAACATTCATATTTAATATTAGAATTATTTGGATCCTCTCCATTTTTCACAAAGTAAGTAGAAGCCATTGTCCAAGTCAACTCAGTTACAGCAGCTGCAGTTGATGCACCAAAGATACCTACGTTATTTTCCTTAGCAAATACAGAATCAGTAACTAGGAAGTTGAATGATTGAGAATTATTAGATAGATCAAAATCAGCATCAGCAGCAGAAACAGTATAAGTAGCAGTAAAAGAATCGACAGCAGCTGGAGCAATAAATTGACCAGGGAAAATTCTATTCTCATCAACAAAGTTGGCTGGGACAGTTCCATATGCTAAGTCATCATTGTATACCTCATCTCCAGCGCTATTAACGATGTTAATATTTACACTAACATCATTTTGTGCAGAGGCACCTACGTTTTCAACATCAATTAAGAATCTAACCGAGTCAGTTTGAGAAGCAGGTGTCAATAAACTAGGAGCAATTGAAAAGAAGGTATTGGCTTGTAAATTGTTGGCCTCAGTTTCAATTAATTGTACATCATCAATGATCCAATAGTAATAATTGGCTTCATATCTAAATTTGATTTGGAAATTAGTAGATGTCAAATCTGCTCCAGGTAAAAATACTCTTTTGAAATCATTAGCACTTCCGTCATTTACTTCAAGTTCATCATTAATTAAGATATCATTCCAAGTTCCTCCACCATCATTGGTATAAGAAACTATATGATTACTTTGAAATTGTCTAGTGGTTTGGTGAAATAAAACAGAAACACCAGCAGTTCCCGCAGGAACTAAAGTAGACAAGTCCAAAACTGGAGAGATTAATTCTCCAACTTGAGGAGCACCACAAATTCCATTCTGGTCAAATCCATCAGAATTAAATACCATTGCTCCATTACAAGCAGATGTTGCTTGAGAAGTTGCATCACCAAACATGTTTGCAACCGAAGCACCTAAAGTAGATCCATTAGAAACCCACTCCCATAATTCAACTGTATCACATGGAGCTTCATAATTAGTCGTCCAACCATTATTTAAACCTCCATCAAATTCTCCTTCTCCATTATCACCCCAGAATACGACAGCATTATTTACTGGAGGAGTAAACGAAATAGTAATATTAACCGTAGGAATTTCAGCTCGAATCGTTGCACAGTCACTCTGAGAAATCATAAAAGAAGGAACGGTGTTAACAAAACCAGCCGTATTTCCCATCGCAAATATAGGGTCTGCATTATTATTACAAACCATAATAGCTATTGCGCCTGCAGCTTCAGCATTAGCACATTTTTGAGAAAAAGAACATGCTCCTCGATCAATTAAAGCAATAAATCCAGATAAATCGTTAACTAAAGCCTCACAAGCATTAGTTGTTGGATCAGTTCCGTCATCACCGATTCTTAATTCTCCAGTAATCGGAGTAAGGTTACAGTTATTCGGGAAAGCTCCTCCAAATCCAGCAGGCACCATATCATAATTGCCTGATATACCTGCAGGCGAATCAACATTTAAAACAAGTTGTGCATTAACTCCATATGTAAAAACACAGAAGAAAAAACCCAACAAAATTCGGGTAGTAAATTTTTTTTTCATAATCCTTTTTTTCAAGTTAAATAATGGTAAAAGTAGAAAAATAATACTAAATAACAAACTTCTGATTCCGCTGTGACTCAAAAAGCTGAATCATTTTAATAAACTAAATCATAGCCGAGACTGTTTTGAACTCGCAAGATTACTATGATGGCTGAACTGGACGTATAAGCAG
>CAYGRM010000250.1:0-9895 GCA_964352225.1 uncultured Saprospiraceae bacterium
TATTTTCACTTTGTTTTTTAGTTTTCCTTAGTTTTTCATTTATCCAGGCCCAAGAAACCAAGCAAAAAGTAACTAAGGTTAGAGGCCAGGTAATAGATGCAAGTACCAAAGAGGCGCTCCCGTTTGTAAATATAGGCTCATTAGGAACCACAGTTGGAACTTCGACCGATTTTGATGGTTTTTATGAGTTAGAGTCTCAATGGATGACAGATAAGCTAATTATTTCATATGTTGGTTACGATACGGATACGGTTGATATCGAAATTGGGAAAAGACAAAAAATAAATATAGAATTAAAACCCACTACTACAAGTCTAAATGAAATTACTATTGTTGCTAAAAAAAGAAGGTATCGAAGAAAGGGAAATCCAGCAGTTGATTTTGTGAAAAGAGCTATCAAAAATAAAGATAAAAACAGACTGGAGGGACAAGAATATTATGAATACCGAAAGTATGAAAAAATCGAGCTGGATATTAATAATATTACCGACAAATTTCGTGACCGAAAAATATTTAACCAATTCCAATTTATTTTTGATAATGTAGACACCTCTGCGATTAATGGAAAACCTTACTTGCCAATTTATATGCAAGAAGGTAATTCTAAAATTTATTACAGGCAAAATCCTGAGGATAAAAAAGAGTACAGAGATGCAATTAAGGTTTCTAATTTCGACCAATTAGTAGATGATAGGACGATTGCGCAACTGGTGAAATTGATGTACCAAGATGTTAATATTTACAACAATAATATTGATGTGGTTGGTATTCAATTCGTTAGTCCACTTTCAAACATTGCTCCTTTTTATTACCATTTTTATATCAATGATACCATTGAGATTAATAATATTAAATGTATTGACTTAGCTTTTCAACCAGCCAATAAACAAAATTTTGGTTTTAAAGGAAATTTGGCTATTTCTCTAGATTCTAATTATACTGTGCTAAATGTCGATATGGGAATTACTGACCAAATCAATTTGAATTGGGTTACAGATATGCGAGTGAAGCAGGAGTTTTCTAAAAAAGGGGAAGTATGGATTATATCTAAAGATCAGTTAATTCTTGATTTTCAAATTACAAAAAAAGGGTTTGGTTTTTTTGGAAGAAAATCTACCAATTATACCGATCACCTAATTAATCAACCTCCTGATGAAGAAGTTTGGTCTGGTATACAAAATAAAATAGATGCGGAGGATTTATTCGAAAAAGATGAAAAATATTGGGAGGAAATTCGGCCATTTCCATTAACAAAAGGGGAAGCGTCTGTCTACAAATTAGTAGATACTCTCCAAACCATTCCAACGGTAAAAACTACTTTAAACGTAATAAATTTTCTTTCTACGGGATATATTCCAGTCGGGCCAATTGATATTGGACCAGTCAATGGATTTTATAGTTTTAATGATACAGAAGGCGATCGGATTAGATTTGGAGGAGAAACTAATCGAAAGTTCTCTCCTAAGTTAAGATTACAAGGTCAACTATTATATGCCTTTGGAGATCAAAAATGGAAATATTCAACCCAAGCGTTGTATTCTTTCAATAGTGATTTTATGGAAAATCCAAGGCATCATATTTCCATTAGACATCAGCATGATACTAACTTTCCAGGCCAACGATTAGCCTTCATTAATGAAGATAATTTTTTATTGTCCTTCAAAAGAGGAAGTGCTGATAGATTAATATTATTTACGTCTACAAAGTTTGAGTACTTAAGAGAGTTAGATAGTGATTTTTCTTATCAGATTGGATTTGAACAAAGAAGAGATCGCCCCATTGGCGCACTAGCTTTTAACTATACGGAAGATGAAGTCCAACAGACAATAGCAGCAGTAGATGTTTCAGAAATTTCATTGAATTTACGATGGGCGCCGAATGAAGAATTCTTACAAGGAAGAAATTACCGAACAAATCTTTTCAATAGGTTTCCAATTTTTAAATTAGATTACCAATACGGAGTTCCTAATTTATTTGGAAGTGATTATGATTACCATCGAGTAACCTTGAATATTTTCAAAAAATTCAACTTTTCTTTCTTGGGGATCATGCACGTCTATTTAGAAGGAGGAAAAATGTTTGGACAAGTTCCTTATAACTTGATGTTTTTACCACGAGCCAATCAAACCTATTCCTACCAAACTTTTTCTTACAATATGATGAACTTCTTGGAGTTTGTCAGCGATCAATATGTCAGTTTTAATGGTTTGTATTATATGAATGGATATTTATTAAATAAAATTCCACTTATTCGAAAATTAAAACTTCGTGAAGTATTTACTTTTAAAATGCTTTATGGTACCGTAAGTGATAAAAATAATCCTAGCCTCGATCCATCTTTGATTCAATTTCCAACTGATGACTTTGGAAATACTTTGACTTATACATTGATTAATCAACCTTATATGGAAGGAAGTGTAGGTATTGCTAATATTTTTAAAGTATTGTCCATTGACTTAGTACAACGTTTTAATTATTTAGATAATCCTAATATTCCCGTGTTGTTTGGAGTAAAAGGGTTAGGAATCAGATTTAGAATGGGCTTAGAGTTCTAATGAATTATTACTCCTAGCATAAAAATGTGATGCTCCGATCAATCGGAGCAACACATTTTTATTTTGTAGCTGTAGCTTTTGTTGATAACATATAATCTAAAATTACAGCGATCATAAAACCTGCTAAAATATATAATCCTCCAAAGGCAACTACTTTCCATGCGTTGTCACCCATAGTTGAAGGTTGAACGAATCCATCAAAGAATAAATAATAACAAAGAATTGCTAAGGGCATACTTATGCCAAAAGACAAGCCATGCCTGAAAAAAAAGTCTTTCCATACTCTGGCAAAATTCTTTTCATGATTCCTCCATCTAATAATACAGGCTATTAAAATCCATGAGCCAAATCCTAAGGCATTATATGGACTATCTCCCTCAATTACTCCAACCGCTCGCTCAAGTCCGTGTAACAGTCCAGTAAAAATTGCTATATAACTTCCATCTGTCCGATCAAGTCGATCATAAATTATCAGCCATGCGAAAAATAAAAAGTAGAAAAAGAACTGAACCCAATGGCTCATAACTTCATCAATCCAAAAAATCTGTTCATACAATGGACCAGTTGTGATTCCCAGATTAACCCTAGAATATATTTCCAAAGTATTTGTGAAATGGATGCCCAATGCATAGATATACATGGAGGCAAAAAATATAGCTAAAGTTTTCTTTTTTTGAATGGAGTTACTCAATACTTCATTCTCGTGGGGACCAAATACGACAATGACCATTCTATACAAAACATACCATAGGAGAGGAACATAAACAAGTTGTTCAAACCAATGATTAGTAGTTACTCCGTGAATCATAGTATGGCAAATCCAAGTGAAACCGAGTACTTTTCCAAATAATCCACAGATGATTACTTTATAATGGTAGGCGATACATACATAAAGCATTAACCAGATCAACTCTCTACTTTCCTTTGCTTGTATTTGGTTAGACGAAATTATTTTTGATTGAAGTGTACTTGTTTTGTTCATTTTGCAAAATAAGTACAATAGGTTCGAAAAAACTATTGGAAATACAAAAAAGAAAGATAAAAAGATATAAAATTTTAGAATGGAATTCCTTGATACTTCCCAACTCGGAAAGATAAAATCTTTTTTATATTTGTCTTTTATTTAGAATAACTGACAGCGGGATTTAAACATGCTCTTAAGTATTTGATAAAAGCAATCTACAAGAATGAATTTTACAAGTTTGGTGGTACTATTAGCCATAATATTTTTTTATAGTTGGCAAGCTTCGAGAGATAGAGCAAAAGAAGGCGCAACTCTCTGGGAACATTTCAAACCTTCACTTAAGCAATATTCTGGATTTAGAGAGTTACTGCTTTTCGTAGGATTCTTATTGATGTATAAAGTCTCTAGAGGATTAGCAATTGGAGATGACGCAACAGCATTTGCTAATGCCCAAAAAGTAATTGAATGGGAATATGCCTTGGGGATCTTATATGAGTTGCCCATTCAACAATATTTTTTAGATAAAGTATCGCTTTTCAAAGTAATCAACTGGATTTATATAAAACTTCACATCCCGACTACCATCATATTTTTTGTTTGGCTTTACAACAAGCAACGTAAACATTATATCTTTATTAGAAATGGATTTTTGATTGCGAATGTAATTACCCTATTCTTTTTTGTTGGTTTCCCTTGTGCTCCACCAAGAATGATCAATGAGTTAGTAGCTAATCCTTACTCTAATTTAGGAGGTCAGGTGCTGCGTAATTTAAATGAAATGGGCATTTACCTTGGTGATGGATTTATAGATACCTTAAATCAAATAAGTGGAATCAATTTATACAAAGGAATTAATTCAAAATTATTCAACCAATTTGCGGCGATGCCTTCGATGCATTTCGGAAATTCTCTATTGATTGCTTTCGGTGTGTTTTTGTACGCTAAGAATATTTTAATCAGAACACTTGTATGGATTTACCCTTTGTTTGTTCTTTTAGTGATAGTGATGACTGCCAATCATTTTTTTCTAGATGCTGTTTTGGGGGGAATAATTGTTTTATCTCCTTATCCATTAATGGTTATGTTGGAAAGATCCTTTCCTTCTTGGAAGAAAAGAATTCGAGGTTCCGAAGAATTTATTAAGGGTTAAGTAACTGGTCAGGGTCAATATTAAATATAGTTTTCAATCATCTTAAAAATAATAGGTAGATGATAAAAATGAAAAAGCCATTCTGAGAAATCGGAATGGCTTTTTTCGTAAAAAAAAGATGGTAAAGTTCAATAAATGAACTAACCATCTTAGTTGTTATAGGAAAATAATTTGCTCGATACCAAATGAAAGGATCTAAATTCTTTTTTTAGGACATGTATTTTAGGTGTTGAATTTAAGTCGTGTGTTTAATTTAAAGAATTTAGTAATACAACAGAATTTTTTCAAAATTGATAAGGAACTAAAATAAAGCAGGGTTAAAATAGGAGCGTGTGTTAAATTTAATTTTAAAAAAAGCGTGAAATAGTTTTGTGCGTAGTTATCAAAAAATGTGTTAGTAAACAAATAGGGACGTGTGTTAAATTTAATTTTAAAAAAAGCGTGAAAAATTGTCGTGTGTTTAATTATCAAAAAGGCGCGTTTTAAAAAGTTTATTAGTTTGGGTATTTTCAGTTTTTTGAGAATCTAGATTTTATAAAATAAATCGTGATCATTGTTAAAATCATAAAAAAGACAGTTTTGAAAAATTTGTGTTTAAGTTAAATTGAATACTGATGGGAGATTTTGAAAGTATCAGGAGGGAAAATTTGGGAGAAGTTTATAGTTGAGTAGTATGTTTAACAAAGTTGCAATTCCTATGCCAATAGGCTTGTCACAAATTAAATAGTTAGGTATTTTTTGAAAAAAAGTCAGTAAAAATTCATAATGATTTCAATAGTGACAGGGCTTTTTTGTGGAATAAGGAAATAGAACAATCTATAAAAGATTGAATGGTAGTTTTTTACAATTTTGGATTTTAATCATTACAATGATTCTGTGAATTTGATCTTTTTTCATTTTTTTTTAATAAAAAATAAAAGAAGGGAACTTTAATATTTATCAAAGCCTCCTTCTTTTATTCCAATAGATAGTTTTATCCGTACAAAGGTCACTCTTCCACCATCACAACCATTTCTATGGCATTAATCGTAAGTCGACCACCTGAGAATTTCTCGTTGCTAGTTTGGTTAACTTTGCCGTCTTTTACGACATATTTCCAATTTCCTCTTGGGATTTGAATAGTTTGATTGGATTGGTTCCCATTGAGGATGACAATAATTTTTTTCCATGAGTCACCAACGGAAGCTCCATTAATCTGGTAAGTGATTAAATTATCTTTAGTTTGAAGGAATTTTAGATTAGTGGCGATATCATTTTGGGTAGTCATCTTAAATGCTGGATGTGCTTTTCGCATTTTAATTAAATCCTGCACAAACTTTACGTTATCTGCAAATTTGCTTTTTCGAGACCAATCTATCGCATTAATACTGTCTGGACTTTCAAAAGAATTTTCCACGCCATTTTTTGTTCTTAAAAATTCAGAACCAGCATGCAAAAATGGAATTCCTTGTGAAGTCAAAACAATCCCCAAAGCCAGTCTACCCATTTTTTCTTTCTCCGCTTCGGTTGCTTCTGGACATGAAATATTTAAACGATCATACAATGTATTATTATCATGGCAACTTACATAATTAATACATTGAGCTGGTTGGTTAGCCCAAGGAGCTTTGGAATAATTCACTTTTGAATAATCTACTTGAGGATGTTGCGTCGCTCCAACGATTCCAAACTTTACACTTTCTTCCAATTCTTTTTCTCCACTTATAAATGCTTTAGCATCAGCGGTGAAAACATAACCTTTAGTCCATCTCGAATGTCATCACTAAAAACGGCTACTTGATCCAGTTTCGTCGCATTTGCTTTAATGGCTCTATCTTTTTCAGGTAGAGGACTTTCGCCTGCGTTCCATCCTTCCCCGTAAACGAAAATGGAAGGATCAATTTTATTCAAGGTTTTAGAAACTAGATTCATTGTTTCAAGATCATGAATCCCCATTAAGTCAAATCTAAAACCATCAATATGATATTCTTCTGCCCAGTACTTTACAGATTGTAAAATGAAGTTTCGCACCATTGGTCGCTCGGAAGCAGTTTCATTTCCGCAAGCAGAAGCGTTTGATTTTTTTCCATCTTTATCATATCTAAAATAATATCGTGGAACGAGGCGATCAAAAGGATTCCAATCTTTAGAACCGGTATGATTATAAACTACATCCATCACCACTCGAATTCCGGCATCGTGAAGGGCTTTGACCATAGTTTTAAATTCTCGGATTCGAACTGCTCCATCTATCGCATCCGTAGCATAGGTTCCTTCGGGTACATTATATAGATGTGGATCGTAACCCCAATTATAATTTCTTTCTTCCTCTGGTTTTTTTTCATCAATACTTCTAAAATCAAAAACTGGTAAAAGATGAACATGAGTTACGCCCATTTCTTTGATATGGTTGATACCTGTAGACAGTCCTTCTGGACTTAAAGTCCCTAATTCCGCCAGGCCTAAATATTTTCCTTTTTGCTGAATTCCAGAATTTTTAGCGATGCTCAAATCCCGAACATGTAATTCATATAAAATAATGTCATTCGGTTGGGCTAGGGGAGGACGTTGATCATTTTCCCAACCAGCAGGATTTGTTTTGGAAAAATCTATTACTTGTGATCGTTGACCATTCCTACCGCAAGCCACAGAGTATGGATCTGGAGATTCGTTTTTCCAATCATTATATCTCTTGACTTGAAAGGTATAATATTTTCCTTCCAAATTTTCTTTAACCGTAACTGACCAAACACCTGTTTCATCCAGCTTCATTTTATGGGAGGAAATGATGGGACTTTTATCATCTTTATCATAAATAAAGACTCTTCCATCTTGAGCATTGGGAGACCAAAACTTAAAAGTAGTTTGGTCAGGAGAAAATTGAAACCCTAAGTCATCTCCATCATAGACTGGATAGTCCTCAATATTTTCATATTTAAGTTTCACTTCACCATCTTCATTTTTGCAGCTAAAAAATGTAAAGATTAAAAATAGAAAATAGATTGTATTGATTTTCATCGTTATGATTTTTTTTAAAAAATAGAATTAGAATAAAAGTAAAGTTAATTATTAAGGCATTTTAAAAAATTGGTCAAATGATTTATTTCAACCTACAAAAAGATTATGTAACTCTATAATTCTATTTTTTTTGAAAAAAATAAAAACTAATTAAACCTATCCGATTTCTTGGAGTCTATAAAATATCATTAAACCTATTTTATTTTTTATCAAAAGAAAACATAAATATGATGAAGCAATTATTTTTCATTTTAACCTTTGCCTTCCTATTTACTTCCTTAATAACTGCACAGACTGAAGCTGAACCTACTGGATTTGATGGAGATCATTTTAGTTTGGAAGGAGCTCTTGATTTATTTAAGCAATCATCTTCATTGGAAGATTTTGAAAAGAAACTGAATGAAGAGAAAAATAATATCAATAATCTTGATTTGAATGAAGATGGAGAAATTGATTATTTGCGGGTAGAAGACAAAATGGATGGAGATGTGCACGCCATTATTATTCAAGCTCCGATTAGTGAAACTGAAAACCAAGATATTGCCGTAATCGAAATCGAAAAAACCGGTAATGAAACGGCTATTCTTCAAATTGTCGGTGATGAAGAAATATATGGCGAGCAAAAAATCGTAGAACCTTTCGAGGAGCAAGTAGAAGAATCAGGTAAAGGTGGGCCAAGTGCAGATTATGAATTTAGAAGGGTAGTGGTTAATGTTTATTTTTGGTCGCCAGTAAGATTTATTTATGCACCAAGGTACCGACCATATGTTTCTCCTTATCGATGGAGAACTTATCCACGATGGTGGAGACCTTGGAGACCAGTTACATTCGGTGTTTATCGAGGATTTCAGGTTAGCCATCATCGCCACTATCAGGTAGTTAGAACTCATCGAGTAGTGCGGGCACATCAAGTTTATACGCCTCATCGCCGAACAGCAACTGTCGTCAGAAAACGAACTACAACTGTTCGAACGACTAAAAATGGCAACAAAGTAGTTAGGCAAAAAACTACTACGACCAAAAGAAGAAACGGCAATCAAGTTACAGGAAAGAAATCAACTACAGCTGTTAAAAAACAAGGCAACAGAAAAGTTGGCAGAAAGAAAACTACTAAGGTCAAAAAACGAAGAAAGAATTAATTTACACCTGAGAAAAAAAAGCAGTTTTCGAGATATTGAAAATTGCTTTTTTTGTATTAGAAATACAAAGAATAAACTCTAATAAATTTTTACAATTTCATAATTCTTATGGTGATGGCATTTGGTTCTAAATGAATTCATTTGGTCAATTATAAATAGTTATTGAGTTATTGGTTCTCAAGTTATTTCCAAAATGGTACTTCTATAAATTGTAAGACTAATAACTCATTAACCAATAACTTAATAACCAAATGAAATCATCTAGAACCTGGCATTTTTAAGGTTGCCAATTATATTTAGAAAATTTTTCTACGACTTCTAATTCTTCTTTGGTTAAATCCGCTGGATCAATATATTTTCCCAGAGGCTCATCTTTTTCAATGGTTTGTTTAAATGCATTGAACTTAAAATCTAAAACCTTCGCATCAATTCCTTTTGCCCCAGTAAATTCTTCCATGGATTTAATGATTGGTTCAGGATTCTTTATCAAGGATTCATAGGAAATATAGAGTACTTTTTCTGATGGAATTTGCTCGTGTACTGATTGACCATTCATTTGCCAAACTTTACAAAATGCTTCAATCTCAGTTACTCCTCTAACCATATCCACATTTTTTGCGGAGCGAACACAGTCTTCAATATTTCTTTTGATATAAATTACTTTATAATCTGGGTAAAGTTGACCGATTAATTTAAGGCTGGTAGGTGCCCATTCAGGATACTTCATGCCCCAGATTGGGCGATGATGCTTTTCGGCATAGTTGGGAAAAAAGTTTAATAACTGAATGGAACTACTTTTTAGGTTTTCTAAGTAAGCGTCCACATCGGGTAACAAATCAGGAATCCAATCATTTACATTTCCACCCAAAACTTCCCTTGTTTGATCTGTTCGCCAACCTCGGCTTGGCATTAGTTGAAGATGCTTTGATAAATAAATATTAGTAAAGGAATGAAAATCATTGGCACAAGTTTCACCATAAATTAAAGTATTGGAAGCTGAGGTTAATAATCTTTGAATTAAAGTCGTACCAGACCGACGGGTTGGAGATGAAATAATAATGGGAGGAGTTAGCATGTAAGTTTAGTTTTT
>CAYGRM010000251.1:0-9884 GCA_964352225.1 uncultured Saprospiraceae bacterium
AAATTTATTTAACTCACTTTGGGAAAATCACGGATATAGATTATCATTTAAATTGTTTGGAAGAAATTCTAGTCGATTGGGCCAACTGGATGAAACCTCATTTCGAAGTTAACGCTGATTTAGCAGAAATAACTCCTTTATTTGCAAATTATGCAGCTCAACAATTAAGGGACTTCGGAATCGATGAGAAGGGAATTGCTCAATATGAAGCCGCAAACCCAGCTTGGATGAGTGTGGCAGGATTGATGAGGTATTGGAAGAAAAAACAATAAATATGCATTTGGTCTTTTCCAAAAAAAAAGCTGCAAAGTCAAATTGACCTTGCAGCTTTTTTTGTTTATGTAAAACTAAGTTAATGAGAAACAGGAACCATTTTTTTGAAAAATTCAAATGCTGTTTTTACAATTTTAACATCTGGCATAACTGTTTCCTGATTAGCTATCTTTTCAATTTCCACTTGGTCAACTTCTAGTGAAGGATCAATATTTGTATTTGGAATTTCGATAGTATGCAAAAAAGCATAACAGACTATGCTTAATAAAATAACTAAAGAAAATATGGACGTTCGAAGGTTATTGTTTTTCATTTTCAATATTTGTTGTAATGTTTTCATAAGATATTGTTAAAGTCACTATTAACCTATGTTTCTAGACTATAAAATTTATTTAATAGACTAATGGCTTGATTTCAAAGACAAAATAAATTAATTATAGTTGCAAAAACGAAAACAATTCGATTATTAACTTATTCTTAATATTCAAACTAGGTTGTATTTTTGAAATACTCATCTCTAGAATAGGGGAAATTCAATTTTTTTTTCTTAAAGATACTGTATAATCAAAATCATCATCAATGAAATTTTACCAAATCTTCCTTTGTATCTCAATCCGATCTGCAGCGTGTGATAAATTGACAAAAGGATGGGCAAGCTTCGAGGATGAATATGAGCAATTGAAAACCCAATTCATCAATGACCCACTTTCAATTGCACAAGCCAACGCAAAATTAGATGAATGGAAAAATCAAATTCACCAAGTAACTTTAGACGCCAACGAAAATCATTCAGATGCTATATCAATTTCAAATTGGGAAAACGCTATAGATCAACTAAATCCTCAATTGCAGCACGCTAGAGAAAACTAATTTTAATTTTTCTTGTTCCTATATTTGTCTCTTCAGAAACACTATTGTTTTTATATTGTGTGCCTAATAATTAGCACACTATATTAGCAACACCTTTCAGGCTATATTTTTATTAATTTACAAAACGGAATTTATGAATTCATTTTACAACCTTTCATGCAAAGGGATAATCTTCTTTATTCTTTGCTCCCCTATTTTACTTTTTTCTCAAAATCATAAGTCGCTAGATGTCGCATTAGATCATTTAGAACAAAAACGAGAAATCTTTGGATTGACCTCAGTTGATCTTGCTAATTATCGAATTAGTGATATTTATACTTCAAAACATAATAAAGTCACTCATATTTATCTTAATCAACAACACGCTGGGATTGACCTGCAAAATGCTATAATCAATATCAACGTTTTACCAAATGGAGAAATTTTAAACATTGGAAATAGGTTTACTGCTGATTTGATGAATAAAATTAACAGCTCCTCTCCTGCTATTTCTCCAAATGAAGCATTGCAAACTGTAATTAATAAGTTTCGTCCAACTTATACATCTGATCTTAAAATTAGAGAAAAAGTAAATGAGCACCACTTCATTTTCGATCAGGAAGGAATTGCACTTTCTCCTATAAACATTAGACTTAAATATGAAATCCAAAAAGATAATTCTGTTCGATTAGTATGGCAAGTTGGCCTTTATCAACTTGATGCTCAGCATTTTTGGAATGTTCAAGTAGATGCGTTAGATGGAAAAATTTTGGATTATTTTGATGAGATTGTTCATTGTAACTTTGATCATGCACATGATAATTGTACGATGAATTTTAGTACAATTGATAAAAATACCGCTTCTAATTCTTGGTCAGAAAAGCTTGAAAAAGCTTTAGTTCCTCCAGTCATGGCAAATACCTACCATGTATTCCCAATGCCATTAGAAAGTCCAAATCATGGGGATAGAGCCATGATTACTGATCCCGCTAATTTAGTAGCATCACCATTTGGTTGGCATGACAATGATGGAAATGATGGAGCAGAGTTTACTATAACAAGGGGGAATAATGTTCATGCTTATCATGATATTTTTTCTCAAAATAAATCAATCGGAATGGAACCTGATGGCGGAGCAAATTTAGAATTTGATTTCCCATTTGATGAAAATAATGATACATCCTATCAAGCTTTTGAAACTTCCATTGTGAATTTATTTTACTGGAATAATATTATTCATGACGTGGTGTATCAATATGGTTTCGACGAAGTTTCTGGAAATTTCCAAGCCAATAATTACGAAAATGGAGGCTTGGAAAGTGATTATGTGAGAGCAGAAGCAATGGATGGAAGTGGTACAAATAATGCGAACTTCTTTACACCTCAGGATGGTCAAAGACCTAGAATGCAGATGTTTTTATGGGGTGCAAGTAATACCCCCGGCCAACAAAATAGATTAATTGTCACCGATACTGGAGGGGTGATAAATGAATATACTATGATGCCAGCTGGTTTTGGAGCTCAGCTTTCAGAGACTCCAATCATTAGTGAATTAGTATTGGTGGATGATGGAATTGATAATATTTATGATGCTTGTGAAAATATAGGAAACGGAAATGAGGTCGAAGGAAAAATTGTTCTTTTAGATCGAGGAGACAATGGATGCCAATATGGTAGTCAAGCTTTACGAGCTCAAAATGAGGGTGCAATTGGTGTAATAGTTTGTAATAACGGTAATGGAACTTTTACTATGAATGCTGGAGATGATGGTGGAGATGTAACCATTCCGGCAGTCATGATTGGCGGTGAGGATTGCGATAGTATCAAGTTATATTTATCAACTTTGACTGTAGCTTTAGGTGCGCCTGATTTTACAATTCCAACACCAGGTCCTTTTGGAGGATTTGATAGTGATTTGGATAATGGTGTAATTGTTCATGAATATGGTCATGGTATTTCTAACCGATTGACAGGGGGGCCATCTGCTACAAATTGTCTCCGAAACTTTGAACAAGCTGGCGAAGGATGGAGTGATTGGTTTGCACTAGTCATGACATCAACTTCCGCAGATAATGCTGAACAAGGGCGTGGAATTGGAACTTATGTAAGCGATGAGGGGGTAAATGGATTAGGGATTAGAGAGTTCAAATATAGTCGCGACATGACCATCAATCCTCATAATTACTCAAACATAAATACAGGTTCTGTTCCTCATGGAGTTGGTTCGGTTTGGGCAGTTACAATTTGGGATTTGTATTGGAACATGATAGATGTTTATGGCTTTGATGATGACATCTACAATGGAGATGGAGGAAATAATAAAACGATGCAATTGGTTATGGATGGACTAAAATTACAAGCATGTAGTCCTACATTTTTAGATTCAAGAGATGCTATCTTAGCAGCAGATATTGCTAATAATGATGGAGCTAATCAATGTTTAATTTGGGAAACATTCGCAAGGCGTGGACTTGGCGTAAGTGCAAAGGCAGGTGGAACAATTGCTTATGATGTTCCTTTAGCTTGTCAATTTCGCTTAAAAATAAATAAAACCACCTCAGATGAAATTTCGGCAGGTGAAATATTAACTTATACTATTGAAGTAAATAATGACTCTCCAGATGCACTAACTAATGTAACTATTACGGATCAACTTCCTGATGGAGTTGAATTAATTGAAAGTTCTATGAGCTGTTCCAGCTTCAATTTGGACAATTCCATTTTAACTATAGAATTAGGTAATATGGACTCTGGCTCTTCTTTAATTTGTACATATGATGTTTTAGTTTTACCTAATCCGTTTTCATACGTGGTGTTTGAGGATGATATGGAAAATGGAATTACAGAATGGGTTGCTAGTGCAGGTTCTGGAACACAACTTTGGGAAGTAAGTGATAAAAGTTATCAAGGAGACAATGCATGGTATATTTCAAATGGAGCTCAATCCTCAGATTCTAGATTAACGACGGCTGGTTCATTTGAAATTAATGGTGCTAACCCAATTTTATCATTCTGGCACAGATTTGATACTGATCCAAATCGTGATGGAGGAACAGTTGAACTATCAACTGATGGAGGTGATACTTGGAATGATTTACGATTTAATTTTACTCAAAATGGATACAATGGAGTCATGCTAAATCCTATTTTAACAGGAAAACTAGGTTTTGTTGGCAGGAGTGATGGTTTCATTAATTCATTAATAGATTTAAGTGAGTATTCTGGAGAAACAGTTTTAGTTAGATTCAGATTTACGTCAAATGATACAGAAGAAGCTGATGGTTGGTACATTGACAATGTTAGATTATTTGGAGATTATCGAGCTATCACCAATGAAGCTTGTGTTTCTTCTGACTTAGATGAAAATGACTGCGGAAGTGCAACATCTGTTGTCTATGGAGATCCGTCGACTTCAAATAAAAATTTAGAATCTTCATTTGGAGTTTCATTATTTCCGAATCCTACGGAAGGTAAAGTATTCTTAAAATTAGAAAATAACCTGAATGGGTTGACGACCTTCAGACTAACTTCTTTAGATGGAAGAATATTAAAAACCAAGGAAATTGGTACATCGAATGGAGTTTTTGAATTTGATATTTCTAATTTCCCAAAAGGAATTTATTTGATTCAAATTCAAACTGAAGAAACTCAGATAGTCCGAAAAGTAATTTTACAATAAATTATTAACAATACTTTTACAAAAAAAAATAAAAGCCTTGTAACTCAAAATTACAAGGCTTTTGTTTTTTAAAATTAAACCCTACCCTCTTCTTTTTCTAGAACTATTTTTTGATTTACTACTTTTAGAACTTCTATTTGGTCGACTAGCCTTGGAACTGCTTCTTGTTTTACCTGAAGACTTTCTCGCAGATTTCTGACTTGATGATCTTGTAGAACTTTTTCTACTTGGGGAGTAAGATTTATTACTCGGTTTTGTAGATCTAGATCTAGTTGCACCAGATCTCGAAGGACTAGTACTTTTTTGTTTTCTCACGTTTGAGTTAGACCGACTTGGTTTAGTCGAACTCCCTTGATTTATTCTTCCCCCAGAATTTGCTTTTGGAGTTCGATCAGCTTTAATTCTATCTGAATTATTGGGACGAGTTGGAGAAGTTTTAGTTCGTTCCCTTAAAGTAGTGGATTTTGAGTTACGGGCTGTATTTGATCGCTCATTTCCAAGTTGCTTAGTTGAAGTTCTTGGCGTTGCATTTATTCGATCTCTTTTAGTATTTACTTGAGCCGTAGATTTAACTCTTTCTTTATTTACTTTTTTTAGTCCAGGTCTAAATTCAGTTCGATTTGGTCCATGATTTATTCGTTCTCTTTGAATAGCAGGTCTCCCATGACTAACTCTAATCTCATTGGAACGATGAACTATATGATGACTATAATGTCGATATGGTCGATAAAAATTATGAACATGACGCAATCTATGGAAGTGAACATGATGATAATGGTGATGGTAAATTACAATTCTTGGACGGAAAATATTCCAACCACAAGGCCTCCAAGGTCTCCAATAAGAAGGATAATATGACCAATAATATGGTGATCTATAAATGCGATAATCTCGTCCAAAAATATGTCGAACTGGTGACCACCAAAAAACATTTACATACCCTCTACGGAAATCATAATCAGCATTTGGACCACCTCGTCCTCCAGAATACCCGTATTGGTCAATAGGTTCGACAATAACTTCTTCTCCATAAATATCTTCATCTCCAATAATTTGTAACATTGCACTCCGGCGACCTGTTTTTTCAATTTCAATTACGGCAATATCTTGAACATCATATCTGTTAAGTGGAACTTGAAGAACAATCACATGAAAATTTCCTTGCCGAATGTGTTCTACTCGAATAAAATCTATTTGTCCATCTCGGTCTAAATCTAAATTATTGACCCAAGTATCTTCTTGGTTTAGTCTTCTTTCAAAGTCGGCAATGGTATTTGAATTCTTAAATAATTCAATAGCACCCTCCAAACTGAAAAAGTCTCCATCGTATCCTGTTCTTTCTTCGCCCCTTTGAGCGGTGGTTGCGGAGAGGAAGACTATGGATAGCAACCAACTAAAAATAATTTTTTTCATAATTGTACTTTTTTAATGAGTTAGAAAAAGGGGTTGATCAAAAAGTGTGTGTGATTTCTCTTACAATTATGACGATTTATTTTGAATGTAGTTCAATATGAGATACCACTTTATTATAAGATTAACTTAAGTTAACAGAACTTGAAGGGAGGTATTTTTTTGTTAATTTTGGTGAAAATTAGAAATTAATGAACTACAAATTAATATGCAGCGACATTGATGGAACGCTTTTAAATAAGGATCGCGAACTATCTCTTAAAACCATAAATATTGTAAAGAAAATCAAGGATAAATACCCAATTATTCTGATTTCTTCTCGGATGCCTAGAGCCATGACTCATCTTCAAAATGAAATGGATATCCTAAATCATCCGTTGATTGCATACAATGGTGGTCAAATTTTAACTACTGAAAATGGGAAAAGTGAAACGATTTTATCTATTGAAATTCCAATAGAGGTAACTAATAGAATTTTAACCTTTATTTCCAACACAACTATTCATATGAGTTTGTATAATTCCGATGATTGGTTTGTTCCTGAAATGGACTTTTGGGCTAATCGAGAAATGAATAATACTAAAGTTAAACCTGAAGTAGCAGATTTAAATGCTGTTTGCCATAATTGGAAAAGTCTTAATATTGGCCCTCACAAGATCATGTGTATGGGAGATAAAAATGAAATTCAGCTGCTGGAAAACTATTTAAAAATGCACTTCTCTACTGAGTTAAACATCTATCGATCTAAGGATACTTATCTTGAAATTGCCAGTAAAAAAATCTCCAAACTTTCCGCTCTAAGTTTTTTATTAGAAAAAATATATGATATCAGTTTGCCAGAAGTGATCGCATTTGGAGATAATTACAATGATCTTGAAATGTTAGAAGGAGTTGGATTAGGTGTTGCGGTAGAGAATGCAAAAGTGGATGTCAAAAAAGTGGCAGATCAAATTACTTTGAGTAATAAAGAGGATGGAGTAGCTGATTTTCTCGCAAAGACCTTTTATAATAAGTTTTAGTTAATCAATAGCCTCTCCTATCAAATCATAACGATGATCATTTGGATAATTCAGGTTCTCTTTTACATTAGATAAATTCATTTGATTTAAAAAATTGACAGGTAATTAAACAAAAAAGTATTCTCCGTAAAAGCATTGTTATTTACTTTTCTATCTCCTCCATTAATTGTTGAATCTTAATGACTGCTGGCATCATACTAGCTTTCATTTTCTTTAAAATGGCCATCTTCTTTTCATCATTTTCCTTGACAACTTGTGAGACCATTTGACTAAATCCATCCAACCGATTGGCTCGCAACCAATGTCGTAGTTCTTTTTCTTGGGACCAATTGAATTGATTCATCATAAAAACTTTCATCATCCTTATCCAATCAGTATCATGATTTGGTAAAGGTACCACTTGGCAAAGTTTATTTTTCTTTTCATCATTGTCATAGGCTGCCTCAACATGTGCGATAAAAGCAGCACTAAAAACAGGTTGATAAGATCGAACAGTTTGAGGAGTAATTATATCTCCTGCAAAAATTGGTTTTATTTCTAAATTTGAAATAGCACTTGCCGAGCAATCAACATGAATATGTTTTTCAGTAGTTGGAATACTTTCATTCTGGAAAACTATTCGATCCTTTTCTATGCTTTGTACTCTCCCCTTTCGAATGACATTTTTAATTTTCCTTAGCTCTTCTAATTCCCTTTGACTTATCGTGGCACCATGGAACATTTGTGGTCGCACGTTTTTATCAATCCTGAGCAAAGTTCCAGTAGCCTCCAGCCGATCAAATAAATCTTTTACTGATGTTGCATTAGCTAATGCTTCAAATTGATTAGCTTGAGCACCAATCGAATCCTCAAAAAATTCCAAAGTTGGTTGGGTATTTTTTCGATCAATTAACCAGGCGTCTCGAGAAATGACCCAAGTGATTTTATCGGGATTTACCTTATTTTCCAGTAGCCAAAGGCATGCATCAATTCCCGTTTTACCTCCACCTATCACGACAAATCCTTCAGGTGGATTTTGTACTTTGGGAAGATCATTTAGGGGAATAAAATTTACTTCGGGAGCGACGGTAAAATTTGGAGTATGAGTCGAAGGAACAGTTGTTTTTAAATAAGTAGCATCAACCGTCTTTTTATTTACTTTAACTTGAAATTCCTCTCCTGAGATTTTTGAAACAAATTTACCTTCACCTTGATAATCACACATTGGAAAATACTGTAGTCTTCCTGTAGGCAAAAATTGGTGCCGCATTACATCATCATAATATGCCATGACTTCAGCACCTGAAGCTAAATCATTTAATCCTTTATTCAAACCAACTTCATCCTTTACACCTTTACTTAACTCTCTTGAACTTACTCCGTAAAAAGCAGAAGGCTGGTGCAAGGTTACAAACGGATAGGCCGAATTCCAATGCCCTCCTGGCTTGGCAAATCGATCAACAATAATAATATTAGCATCCGTTTCAGTCAAAAGAATATCTGCGAATGCCATTCCAACCGCTCCACTTCCAACAATTAAATAATCCGTTTCAAGCATTGTTTCGTTGTATTTTTAGTTTAAAATTTGTTGTTGTTTCTAAATCAAAAAAAAACATTTTATCATTTCAAAATGGGTAACTCAATTCTTGATAATTTCGTTTTTCCACGATGAATATTTAGTGTGGTAGAGTTACAATTTTCTAATTTTCCATCCGGACATAGGGTTGGATGAAATTCGAAATTTTCAAAATCTGCTCCTGCAATACTTACTCTGAGTTTATGTCCTTTTTGAAAAACCCAGGAGGTTGGGGTCAAATCAAATCTCATCGAAATGATTGTATCATTCGCCAAAGGATGATCATGATAACCACCTTGATCAAATCCATGCCAAGGCAAATCTGGTTTTATATCATACAAATAATTCACTTGCTCATCATCTTCTACTTGTCGATGCCAGCCTGCTCGAAGTTGTCCTTCTGAAACATAATAAACTGTTCCATCTTCTGCAACATCACTTAAATAAACATAAACATCAGCATCATCTTGATTGGCTGAAATAAATAATTCTACAATGGAATGTCCCGTGACCTGAAGATTATTTTCCAAAATCGAAGTTTCATAAACCAGACATTTTTTATCCAATTGAGTTCTAATCATTACGGAATCTGTAGTAGTGGCCATATTCCATCGATTATCTTCCTCAGCATCATAATTTGAGGCATGACTAAAATCAACTTCGTAACTATCAAAACCATTAGCACTAGAATCTCGCGTCAATTTATTTTTTTCATTAAAAAATAACGTTTCATAAATCGTCGATTTTGGAGGATAACTATCAAATGATTCCCATCCCTTGTAGCAAGTATAGAGTTGAACAGGATCAATTTTATCAAATCCATTTTCTATTCCTTTTAAATAAAAATCATAAAACTGAATTCGAAGAGAAAGTAATTGATCTTCATATTCACCTTGATAATTAAATAATTCTTTATAAAGAGGTGGAACAGTCATCGGCATATGAAAGCGAGGAGCCATCACAAAATGAGCTGGATTTTCATCTTGCAGAGAGGCGAATAATTTTGTCACTCCTTCAAATCCATCAAACCAACCACCAGTTATTAAAATTGGGATTTTACTTTTTTTAATAGCTGGAATAAAAAATCCAGGAGTAATAT
>CAYGRM010000252.1:0-9884 GCA_964352225.1 uncultured Saprospiraceae bacterium
GTAATGGGTCTTTTCCAACCTTTTTGCAGCATATATTTTCTTTCCTCATCTACCCAAAAGATTTCTTTTTCCTTCATAAATTTAGGAATATCCTCAGGGTAAGGAAGCAAATGGGAATGTCCATTTATTCTCATCGTTTAATTTGGTTTTACTTATGTTAAGTTGCTAAATTGAATCCTTTAAATAATCATCGGCTTTTTGAAAGTTAAAATAATAACCTAAATTTTTAATAATTTTTCTGGGTAAAATAGGTAATTCGGAACGAGGAATTAATAAAGTAGAAATATTATGAAGGTCTTTAAAAATATGATGTTTCTCTGCCGTCTCTCTTAAATATAAATGACCTGATGAACCACCTGTTCCAATTTTATTTCCCAACATTCTCATCACCATTTGAGCATGTCGATATCGCCAAGTCGTCAGCGCATCATCAATCTCAATGATGCAGGTCAATAACTGAAAAGGTAGTTGTAAGATAGGTTCATCCCGATAAAGATTGATAAAAAGTGCAGCAATCGTCGCGTCGTAACTCATTCTGATTTTTCCTTCCCATTGCATTTGTTGGTGATGATCTTTGTCCAAAACAGTTTGAAAAAATGTATCTGTTCCACCTAACATTTTTAGCCGCATTTCTTTTTCATGCTCAGTCAAATATGCGGATGCTAAGATAGCTGCTTTTTCTTTTTCCAACATTCGTTCCACCGCCTCTTTATAAGATTCCAAGAAATCAAAATCTCCTAATTCAATAAAAGGAGTTCTTTCCAGCCAAGTTTCGATGGCTTCGTAAAGGGTTCCTCCCTCGGTCATTTCATGTAATTTCTTTTGATTCTCTTCCGTAAAAACTGAGGAATATGGACAACCATTGTAAGTGATTCTCTTATCTTCCTTCAATCCTAAAAGATTTTCAAAAGCTCTAAATTGATAACTCTGAAATCCAGAAGCTGGAAATAAGTGATGTCTAAAATCTAAGAAATCTAATGGAGTCATTGTCTCCATGATAGTTAATTGAGAAATCAATAATTTTTCAATTTCAACTACCCTTTTTAATCGTCCAATTGCCGTTCCGATATTTCGTTCATCCACTCGATCAGTTTTGAATAACCCAATGACTGATTGCAACTCATGAATGATTTGCTTAAACCATAATTCATAGGCTTGATGAACGATAATAAATAGCATTTCCTCATGTGCAGCATTTCCATCGACTTGCTCACTACGAAGATTTTGGGCATTTAAAATCTTATCAAGTCCTAGATAATCTTTATAATGAACTGTACTATACTTTTGTGTTTCCTCTTCCATTTTTTATTCTTTTTCTAGTGATAGAATCTTTTGCAAAAAATTCTTTTTTTCAAAAGTAAACAACATTTCTCTGCTCCTCCTTTTCTTTAAATAATAATTGCCAAAAGTTGATAAAAATCATCAACTTATCTCTTCCAGATAATCTCAGGAATCTTTTGATCACCTTTTATTATTTTTGCTAACTGAAGGTGGTAAATTATACTTTTAATCATCTTGTCACTTACCCAACCATGAATCGCCCATTCTGTGCTATGATACCATCGCTCCACATCTTCTTTTTTCAATTTATATCTTTCACTCACCAATGAGACAGCATTTTCATCTTGCATAAAATTGTCACATCGGTCATGAATTGTCCTCAACATTCTAATAATATTTTCAGGTTGCTCTGACAATATTTTGTCGGTAGCTGCCACCACGAAGCAAGACCAAGGAGTCACGTACTCTCCCACTCTTCTCAAGATTCCGGCATCAACATAGGGTTTAGTGGTATACTTTTCCCAATAAAAAACATCAGTTTCTAAATTGGTTAGTGATTCAACTGCTCCATCTATATTTTTTATTACCTCAAATTGATCTTCTTCTATGATATGTGATTTGCTATTAGCATCCACTATCGCCATTAAGTGAGAACCAGATCCAAAACGACTGATTCCGTATTTTTTCTTGAATATTTTTTGATAAGACTGAAGTGAGTTTTTTGCACCAGTATGAATTCCCCAAGTCAAAGGAGTTGTCACGTAATTACTAATAATTTTACTTGGATTTCCATTGATGATATCAGCAATTATTCCCTCAGTTAATAAAATACAGACATCCACTTCGCCATTTCTTAATGCCTTGGTCATTTGACCTGTTCCTCCCTTGAAAGTTGTCCATTCAATCTCGATACCTCTTGATTCAAATTCTTTTAATTCATAGGCTAAATGAATTGGTAAGTTAAAATGCTCCGGAACTCCTCCGATTCTAATTTTTGAGTTACTCATAAAGATTTTTACAATTAAAATAAGTTAAAAGTAGAGAATGCGAAGTTAATAATTTTCTCTTTTTGATTTTTAAAAACGATAACTTTTAAATATAATGATTTATCGTAATTCATTCATTGTCAAGAACTTAGCAGGTATTAAAATTATCTTAAATTAAAAACTGTGAAAAAACTAAAACTCTATCTATTTATTTATTAATAAAATATACTTTGTATTATTTATTCTTATCAGAAAAATATATTAATTTTTCGTTATGTTAGAAAATTAAAAGACTCTAAATTGACACAAAAATGGTATCCAACAATTCTATGCCATCACCCGATTTTATGAAAAATATTGAAGAAGCGATCAAAGAATATGGAACCATGGCTTGCCCTAATCCAAGATGCTATGATAGGTTAGTTTCCAAGAAAAAATGGAACTCTGAGAATGGGAAAGTGTTAGAATATCATTGCCAAAATCCAAATTGCTCCTATCACATCAAGCGACAGATTCCATTAAAAGAAGAATCAAATTTCATTAATTCAGGAAACAAGAAAATATCCTATAACAATATATTTACATTTATGGGGATTTGCTTGCTGGGAATACTTACTTATACTTCATATCAATTATACTCGGTTAATTCATTTCTTGAAAACGAAGTAGCTGAAAATAGAAAAGAGAGATTAGCATCAGGACAATCAACCTATTCATCCAATTTAGATATTTCCAAAATCAACAGAAAACCACTTTTAAAATCGAAAGGAATTGCAGCAAATAATCCGATTGAAGAAAAAAGTGAAATACCCATTAGAGATTTTGCTGAACAAACTCGAACTTGGATAGCAACTGAAAATTTTGAACAAGGAAAATTAAATATCCAGAAAATACTAGAGGACAAGTCATATCAATCCACTTTACTGCTACCTGAAAATGATTTGACCCGATTTCAAATGATCGAATTAGTGGGAGATTCTTATGAAAAAATGGGAACTCAATTTTCTTATTACCTTCTTAAGAATCTATCAAACTTTGAAATATTAAAAAAATTCGTCGATGTATTCGATGTTGAGAAAAAGTATTCTGATGTACTTTTAGGAAAAGCTTATTTACATTTACCGAATAAATTGGAAAAAAAGGTAAGCCTACAAGAAAGAAAAAAAATGCAAATGACCAGTTTAAAATATTATCTGCAAGCAGCTAAAAATGATAATTTCGCAGGGCAAAAAAATGCATCGATCAAGGCTATTAATGAACTTGCGAAAGCCTATCAAATATTTAAATACAATCCTCAAAAGCCAAAACGATATACTTCAATCGAAACTTTGATTAGAAAAAATAATCAAGTAGAAATTCAGCGTAGAATAGATTATGTAAGTACATGGACAGAATAAATGATAAGCTCTAGGTCATAACTAGACTTTATCCTAAATGAAGTTGTATGGGAGAACGTAAAACGTTTAACGTCCATCGAATAAAGTCTACTATTGAGAAATTATCCAAAATATTTATTGCTCCTTTTTTGTTCTTTTAATATCTGCCTCAGCGTTAATTGTTTTTCCCTCTAATAAAAACTCCACCAACTGCCTAGCAAAGTAAGGAGTAAGTGAAGCACCTTTGGTTCCCATCCCATTTAGAATACCTAAACACGGATTTTCGCTATGTAATCCCAACAACGGTCTGCGATCAAAAGTAGCTGGACGAATAGCTGCAAGATGGTCCACAAATTCATAGGGTACCGTTAATATTTTTTCTAATCTACCAGTCAGGAATTTTTTTTCTTTTTCGGATGGAAGGTCATCGACAGCATTCCAATCATAAGTGGAACCAATCCAATAAATATCATCGAGCAAGGGAACAACAAATAATTTATGCTTTAGTATTTTGTCAAAATTAGCACCTGGAATTTTTACTAAAAGAACCTCTCCTTTAGCTACCTCGAAGGGTAAATTACCAAACCAAGGATTTAACCTTCCTTGGTGTCCTTCACAAAAGATTATTTTTTCAGCTTCAAAATGTTTGTAAGATACCTTATGGTTATTGAACGTAACTTGTCCATAATCAAATAGTTCGACATTCATCATTTCATGGTTAAAAAAATACTCTTTTGATTTTGCCAATAATAAAGGCATGTCGACTTGGGCAGAATGTCTGACTTCCCCAATTGATTCTCCCTTGGTAATCTTTCCTTCATAGGTACCATAATCTTGAGCCTCTGTAGCATATTTTTCATAAAGAGGATCACCAGTTTTTTCCAACCAAAGATTTTCATCTTTTATAGAAAATAACATTCTGATTACATTTTTGGGATGGTAAAAATTCGCCTTTAATAATTTTTCTAAACGGGTATAAACCTCTTCTGCAGTAGGTAACAATTCATCAACCATCCACCCTTTTACAAACCTCCTTCCAGTAATTGGATTGATAATTCCAGCTGCAACTTGAGATGAACTACTATAATGATTATTGTCAAAAATTTGGACAGATTTGCCTTTTCTAATTAGCTCGTGAGCTAAAAGTGTACCTGCCAATCCTTGCCCTACGATGAGGTAATCTGATATTATTTTTTCGATGATATTATAATTTTTATAAATTCTTTAAAAACTCTTGATCTGCTTTTTTCAATTTTTTAACCACACAATCATATGAATGATCAATCAATTCACAAAGGAATTCCATTTCTAAACCATTCTCGAAATAAACGGTGTTCCAATGTCTCTTACTCATATGCCAACCAGGAATGATGTCTTCATATTCCTCTCGCAATTCCATTGCATATTCGGGGTCACATTTTAAATTTACCCGAAATTCTTCGGCATCCAATCCGGTTAAGGCAAACATCTTTCCCATAACTTTAAATACTAAGGTCACTTCATCAAAAGGAAAATCTTCGGTAACTCCTTTTTTTGACAAACAATAGTTACGAAAAGCTTCGATATTCATTTTATGCTAATTTTTATTTCAAAATCACCGCAAATTTAAAAACTAATGAACAAAAAACATGGTTTACTATTATATATGCTTTAAACATTTTATAGAAAATCATCTAATGAAAAGTAAGCTTCAAAAAAAGACTCACGATCCTAATGAATATCATTCATTAAGGTTTCATCCTTATAATATTGCCTTGACATTGACTTTATTTAGCATAACTGCTTTGTTTTTTGCCTTCTCGGCAGCTTATGTTTACACTAGAGTGCAATTTCCAGATATTCCAGCGATCAGTTTATCGCCAATTTTCTTCGTTAATACGATTATTTTACTTGCTAGTAGTTGGTCTATCAATTGGGCCAATGAAGCCTACTTGTCAGATAACACCAGCGATTATCAGCGAGCCTTACAAGTAACTATCGCATTTACTGTTTTGTTTATGCTTGGTCAATTTATTGGTTGGAATGATTTAAGTAGCCAATTAGATTCTCAGTTTTTGGCATCTAATTTATCTTCTTATTTATACTTGATTTCAGGATTACACTTTGCTCACCTTTTGGCTGGGTTACCGTTTTTATTGCTATTTTATTACGTAGCGGAAAAGCGAATGAAAGAACCTGTGAGTGTTTTGGTTTATTTTTCAGATCCTGAAAAGCAATTGAAATTAAAATTGTTGACCACCTACTGGCATTATCTCGATATCCTCTGGATTTATCTTATCCTGTTTTTCTTGATAAATAGCTTTATCACATTTGGATAATATTATAAATATCTATTCCCAAGGTGAACTGAATTTACCTTGGGAATACTATATATCATTTTTTTCGATTTAGTTTTATTATTTTTGAATCAATAGAATTTCAAAAAATATGTAAAACTATGCGCTTTACTTTTTTCTTATTTATTTTCCTCCTCCTTCCTGCTTTTCTCCTTTCCCAAAAAAATCCAATACGGTTTGGTAAAATTTCTAATACTGAAAGAGAAATTGAAAAAACGAACCTTGATCCCGACGCCCATGCAATCATTCTATGCGATTTCGGAGAGATAAATTTCCTAGGTCAAACTATTGAAATCACCCGACATACTCGAATTAAAATTCTACATCAAAATGGATTAGAGGAAGCCAACATCATTTTACCTTATCATGTTAAAGAAAAAAATGAAAGAATTTTTAAAATAAAAGCGCAAACCATTAATGTGAACGCAGAGGGAGATTTAGAAAAAATAAAGGTAAAGAAGGGAGACATTTATACGGTAGATGTGAGTGACAATTGGAAGGAAAAAAGATTTACTTTCCCCAATGTGATACCGGGATCAATCATCGAATTTCAATACACTAAAAAATCTGAAAGTGCCATTTCCTTGGAAGAATGGAATTTCCAAAATAAACTACCCACGCTCAAAAGTCAACTTAATGTTTTGGTTAAAAAAAACCTTGATTATAAAATTGTTTATAATGGAAGTCGTCTAATTAATAAATATGGAAATGAAAATACCAACTCTTGGTTCCTCGAAAATTTACCTCCTTTAAAAGAAGAACCTTTTTGTCCAAATCCACTAAATTATGTTGAATCTGTTCGATTTCAATTAGCAGGTTATCAACGATTTTCTTCTTTGCCTGGAGCTGGTAATGAGTATGTGGAATTAATGACCACTTGGGAAAATCTTGCTAAAGATATCTTAGCGCTAGAAGACTATAAAAATATATTAAATCGAAAAAGAGAGTCCCAAATAATAGTTTCCCAAATTATTAATGAAGCTGACGATGAACTTACCAAGGTTCGTAAAATTTATTCTTTTGTTCAAAATGAAATCAAATGGAATGGACAATATCGCTTATTTCCTGAGGAGAATTTTTCGACTATAATGGAGAAAAAAACAGGGAGTAGTGCTGAGGTTAATCTTTGTTTGGTCAGACTGCTCCAGAGTGCCGATTTAGATGCTAACCCATTGATTATCAGTACAAAAGGAAATGGACTAATCACTAAAACCTATCCACTTTACAATCAATTTAATCACGTTTTAGCGCAAGTCAAAATTGGTGAAGAGGACCTTCTGATGGATGCAATTAGCACTTTTAGACCTTATAATTTATTGGAAAAAAATGATCTAAAACCTTCGGGATATTTACTGGATGAAAACGAGCCGAGATGGATTAAAATCGATTTCCCCCAGCAAACAAAATCTGTTATTGTCAATAATTTAAGCATTGAAAATAACAAAATGAAGTATATAATTTCATATGCTTTTTTTGAACATGAAGCGGTAGATTACCGAAGTAAATATCACCAGGGAAAAGGAAATAAAGATTTCATAACAACATATTTACATAATTCATTCAATGAAGATGAAATGACTTTAGATAGTTTTTCTGTTAAAAATCCAAATGATTTAGAAAAGCCATTTTCAATTACTTGTTATTACACAAAATCGTTTGAAGATGCATTAGAGTCTGATATTCTGTATATCAATCCGTTTGTTAAAAAGCACCTAGAAAAGAATCCTTTTGTTAATCCAATTCGATATTTACCGGTTGATTTCACTTTACCTTCCACGGAAAGATTTCTTTTCAATCTTACTATCCCTGCTGGATTTGAACTGGCTGAGATCCCTAAAAGTATTAAATACTCAACTGATAGTAAAAAGATTTCTTACTCGTATTCTTTTTTAAAAATAGGTGAAAAAAATATACAACTTTCTAGTACTTATCAAATAAAAGAACCAATGATTTATCCAGATGAATATGGTGCTTTGCG
This sequence comes from uncultured Saprospiraceae bacterium, assembly GCA_964352225.1. Classification (GTDB taxonomy): domain Bacteria; phylum Bacteroidota; class Bacteroidia; order Chitinophagales; family Saprospiraceae; genus CAJQQY01. The sequence continues at coordinate 7,958 of CAYGRM010000252.1, forward strand.
AGAATTGTTTAATAAAATGATGGGATTGCAGGCGACGCAATTGGTATTGAAAAGGAAGTGAATACTTATTTATGGTTTTTATTTTGAGACAAATTCCTATGATTTTTTTAATCATAAAATTTTAATCCTTTTTCTATTCTTTCCATCATACTGGCAATTCGTTCTGCTTTGGTTTCTTCTTTTTTCGCGCTATAAATCCAATCTAAATAAACTTTCCTCTCCCCTTCTGAAAAATTAAGAAAAGTTTTTAAAACAGCTTTTGGTTCCATTGCGAAGCAGTCTAAAATTTCTTTGGGAGTCTCCACAGATGACTCATCAGAGTATAAAATGACGTGAACAAAATCGCCAGCTTCCTTCTTTATTTTCTTTCTAATCTGAGCTTTGACGGGTAAAAAAAGTTGCCTATCACCCATCGGCATCAACCTATATTGTTTTAATTCATAATCATCAATTTTCCCTTTTACAGTTACCCAACCGAATGGTTTTTCTTTATTTTGAAGTATTTCAGGAATGGCTGCGTAAGTCCAACCACCTTTACCAGGAAATTTTTCCAACAAGCATTTTTTATCAACTAATGGTTTTTCTTCTTTCATTTTCTAAATTTTTCGATCTGATTTAGACACCACTCTTTTTCCGTAAAAATAGCAGCATCATTTACTTTTTTTCTAAAAAGCTCTATTTCTTCTTTTGATAATATGGGAAGTTGTAACAATACTTTTGCAAAACTAATTAGGTTCTCATAATTCTCTCGACGATAGCCTAAATCTTTTCTTCTTTGTAAATAAACCCGAAGACTATCCAATAAACTTTCGAGCAAATCAAACTCATTTAATTCAAAAAAAATTTTCAATTGTAATGTTCTTGCACCCAAAAAAAGAAAGGGTGCCTTGGTCACCACCAAGGAAAGTTGTTGCATACTTTTCTCTCTTTCGTTTTCTTCATAAAGTAATTTTGCCATAGAAAAATGAAAAAGCGGTTGTTGAAAATTAGGATGCAATTGATTCTGATACTTTTCCAAAAATGACTTTGCCCAATCATATTCTTTTAATTTTAAAGCAAGTGAAACGATATTTCCAAAGGTACTTTCAGGCATAATTCCATCTTCCAAAAGGTAGCCTGCCTCCAAACTCAATCGATAAAGTTCAAGTGCTTCTCGAACATACATTTTGGTTCCAGTATTTAATCTTCGAATACAATAATTGATGGCAACAAAATAGATATCACGAATTTCGGAAGGTGGAAAATTTGATTGGAAAGTAACAATTTGAGACCGAAGTTGCCGAAAAAAAGATTCATTTTTGTCAGAAGTAATCGCTTTATAACAATAGAAATACATGGCAATCGCAGGCACTTCCAAACAGTCAGGATTTTGATCTACATACTCCAAAGCTTCTTTTAAAAATCCAATTTCATACTCCTCTTGGTTAATGGTTTTTCTGGAAATGGCAATGCAACCTTGCCGTATTTTTGTTGCTAAAAAGTAAGCATTCAAACTATCGCTAACTTCTTGCAAATTGGTTCTCTCCTTCCGATTAAAACTTTGGATATAATCATATTCTTCATAAGCCAAATCATGTTTTTGTTGCAAATAATTAGTGCTACGAAAAGTTTGCTTTTCCAAAGCAATTGCTGTATCCTTTACCGCAGTCTTGAACCATTTTTCCTTTTGCAACTTTCGGTAAGCTTTTGCTAAAAAGAACTTTTTATCGGTTGGTGAGGACATCATTTCTTTTATAGCTAAAAAATCTTCGAGTATTTTGAGGGTTCGAGATGTCAATAAATTCCAATCCTTTTTTGCAAATTTCTTGTTGGTAAATATTTTTTCCCAATAAAATTCAGGAGAATGTGATCGTCCTTTTTCATTTACCCAAGCTGCAAAAAGCAGTTTTACATCTTCTCGTTTATTGAAAAATCCATCCTTTAAGAA
>CAYGRM010000253.1:0-9880 GCA_964352225.1 uncultured Saprospiraceae bacterium
GTATTGTTGTTTCTTTTTTATGATAAAATGGAAAACAAAAATACAATAATTGTATCGACTAACTTTAGTTGGTCAATAAAAAAATAGCTCAAGTGTTTTATCTTTTTAAAAAAGTCGTTGCTTTCACTTTTTTTGGAAGCTAATCAAAGTTAGCTGCTACGAAAGATTCGGCAATTTCATGGAGTGCTTAATTTCTTTAATTACAAATGAACTTTTGATTTGTCCAACTCTCGGCAAGCTCGCAATTTTCGTTGCATAAAAATCATGGTATTTATCCAACTCAGGCGCGATCACTTTTAGCATAAAATCATTTTCTCCTCCCAATAAATAGCACTCAATAATTTCAGGGGTGGCAGCAACTGCTTCAAAAAATTCATCTGCTTGTTCAAATTTTTCCACTTTTAAAGATCCTTCTAAAAAAACGATAATTGATGAACCCAGTTTCTTGCGATTGAGAACGGTAACGTATTTTTCAATCACACCTTCTTTTTCTAATCGCTTGATACGTTCGTAAATTGGTGTCTTGGTGATATTCAATTTTGCAGCAATTTCTTTGATGTTGATTTTTGCATCTTCTTGCAGCATTTCTAAAATTTGACGATCAGTCGCATCTAAACTTATTTTCATAGGAAAAATTACTTTTGAACTAATAAAAAATAAACTAAAAAATGAATATTTCCTTTAAAGATATTAAAATTCAGGAATGATTTCTCAGAAAGCTTTGAAATGTGAATTTAATTACCAAAATTCTTAAATTTGTGCGCGTTTTGAGTGGATTTGGTTTTAACTCAGTTATTAGCCAAAACATTCAATACTATTTATCGTAATAAAGAGACAACTCTTATTTTTAAAATAACAATTTAAACTTTCTATTCATGGAAACCACAAAGTTAAATTACAAAGTAAAAGATATTTCCCTAGCCGCTTGGGGACGAAAAGAAATGGAACTTGCTGAAGCAGAAATGCCAGGTTTGATGTCATTGAGAGAAGAATTCGGTCCGTCGCAACCATTGAAAGGTGCACGTATCGCAGGATGCCTTCACATGACCATTCAGACTGCAGTTTTAATCGAAACATTAACTGCTTTAGGTGCTGAGGTAACTTGGTCATCTTGTAATATTTTTTCTACACAAGATCAAGCTGCTGCGGCAATTGCTGAAACAGGAGTTCCAGTTTTTGCTTGGAAAGGGATGAGCGAAGAAGAATTTGACTGGTGCATCGAGCAAACTTTAACTGCATTTGAAGGTGGAAAACCTTTGAATATGATTTTGGACGATGGAGGTGATTTGACTAATATGGTTTTGGATCGTTACCCAGAAATGGTTGATGGAATTGGAGGAATTAGTGAAGAAACTACGACTGGTGTACACAGATTATATGAGCGTCAAATGAATGGTTCTTTGAAATTGCCAGCAATCAATATTAATGATTCAGTTACTAAATCTAAATTTGATAACAAATACGGATGTAAAGAATCTTTGGTTGATGCAATCAGAAGAGCGACTGACATTATGATGGCAGGTAAAGTTGCAGTTGTTGCAGGTTACGGAGATGTTGGAAAAGGTTCTGCTGCTTCATTGAGAGGTGCAGGTTGCCGAGTGATTGTAACGGAGATTGATCCGATTTGTGCATTGCAAGCAGCAATGGACGGATTTGCAGTTAAAAGAATGGAAAATGCTTTGGCTGAGGCGAGCATCGTAGTTACTGCAACTGGTAACAAAAATATCATTACTGAAAAATATTTCAGAATGATGAATGACAAAACTATCGTTTGTAACATTGGTCACTTCGATAACGAAATTGACATGGCTTGGTTGAACAGAACTTATGGTGCTACTAAAGATGTCATCAAACCACAAGTTGATAAATATACTATCGACGGAAAAGATATTTTGGTTTTAGCTGAAGGTCGATTAGTGAACTTAGGTTGTGCAACTGGTCACCCATCTTTCGTAATGTCTAACTCATTTACTAACCAAGTTTTGGCTCAGTTAGAATTATGGGAGAACAAAGACAATGATAAATATGGAAACGAAGTATACATGTTGCCTAAGCACTTGGATGAAAAAGTAGCTCGATTACACTTAGCTAAAATTGGTGTTGAATTGGAGACTTTATCTAAAGATCAAGCAGATTATATTAGTGTAAAAGTAGAAGGGCCATACAAGCCTGAGTACTACAGATACTAGAATTTAAGTATTGTTGAAGGAAGATTATTTTAATCTTTTCTTCATGAAAAAATAGGAAGGATACTCGATTAATTTCGAGTATCCCTCTTTTATTTATTGTTATAAATTTAATTTGGTTGATTAATTATTTCGATCGACTTCTCTCCAGGTTCCGTTCCCATTTGAAATTAAGGTTAGTGATCCATTTGCCGCAGAAATATATCCTGTCTTTAAGTTTATGTATCCACCGTTGGTAACACTTATTCCAGGGTTATTGAATAATAAAGTGATTACACTTCCTCTTGGGAATCTATTGGCTGTCTCATGATTTATTCGATGTATACTATTGGAATTAGTTATTTCGTAGTAGTTAGCAGATTTTGGAAGAGCTAGAAATCCATTCGAAGGAGTGGCAGCACTAGCAAATGCATTTATTAGAAGTCCATGTAATTGTCCGCCTGATTCAAAAATGGGAGCATCATCAATAGTTGGCAATTGATTTCCAAAATTCAAAGTAGGAGTCGTTATATAGACATCAAGTGGAGCCCCTGTGGTGTTTTCAATTTTTAACGTAAATAGGGGATTAGTTTCATTTACTGCTGCATTCATTCCAACAAACTCCCATTCACCTCCTCCACAATGAGGGTTAGAATTTGTCCATCCATCTGGTGCATTTGTCGAGGTGAAAACTGCATTAGTTTTAGTTGTTTTGACATGGAAGCCAAAATTAACTTGCTCATATAATGGAAGGCCTTTGATTATTGGACGTGATAAAGGACTAGGTTGTAGCGTTGCACTTCCTGAGGCAGGAACGGTAATTTTAAGCACATTATGATTAGGTAGTAATTCTGGAGATAGGATACTACTCGTAACGTTGGTTCCAGTTAGTTCCCAATCTGAGATAGAGGAACTATCTGGAGTAAAGAAAGATGCATTCTTAAAATTATTGAAGCTAGAATTTCGATAATGAATTGCTTTCCCACTTTTCATATTAATGAAATTATTCCCTTTGTCTAAAGTTAATCCACCACCATAAACTCCAGTAATGGTTGAGTTTTTGGTTTTCTTAGCAAATTTGATTAGAGGAACCGTTGGACTTTGGGTGGTACCTTCTATTCTTATTTCAGAACCATAGATTTCTCCTTTTTGAACAACTAGGTGACCTTTTTCTGTAGAAGGTGGTTCGATGATCATACCTTTAAGAATATTATTGTTACCACCTTTTACCTGCATTCCATAAACAAAACCTCCACCAGAAATTTGACAATGAGACCAAGTATTGGAATTAACAAAGCTATCGGATGTAGGAGCTATTTTTATCCCTATTTTTCCATGACGAATTCTTACACTCTCAAAGGAGCAATAAGCAATACCTCCAGAATTCTTTGCCACTAAGTTTAATCCTGTTCCATTCGTAAATCCACTTATCAAAACTTCAAACATATGTACTCCTTCGACAAGTCGATTATTTGCAACAACCATTACTCCTCCTTTTGCATTTCCATCACTATTATCTCTAATCACGAGGTCTCTTATTTTTGCATTATGGCCATCGATTTTAATGGCATATTTATTTCCTTCGTATCTTAAAAGTGATCCATTATTAGGCGTTTCTAGAGGAACGCTTCCCGGGCCTTCTCCAATTAAAGAGACACCATCCCCAATAGTTAGGGTTTTTGATATTTTGTAAATGCCACTAGGAATAAAAAGTTTTGCTCCAAGGCTTTCAGCTTCTATTAATGCTAATTCAAATGCTTCGGTATCGTCGGTCTCACCATCGCCAATAGCACCAAAATCTTTTACATTTAAACCGAACCCACCAACAATCCGTTTGGCACTTTCAGCATAAAGAGCTTTGGGTACAGAAAGTAATTCGGATAAACTTGTTAGGGTATAATTAGAGCCACCATCAAGATCTATTTCTACTTTGATAAAACTTTTTTGGCTCCAATCAATAGTTTCAAAATCACCGGTAATGATATAGCCAAGTCCAATATCAAGATTGAATACCCCGTAATCATTACTCTTGACAACATGTGTTTCAACGTAGATTGGGGCATTGGATTCGGTATTTAAGATAATACCAATTTGTACTCCAATTAACTGATTTGAAAGAGGTGTTCCAGAGCTATCTCTAGCAACGGCTTGATACCGAAAAGCATCTTGGGCTTGAGTTGTAAAAATTGAAAAAAGAAAGAATAGGAAAATTGTAAATTTCTCAATTAAAGGATGTCGTTTTTTCATTACTTAGCTTTTTGATAAATCATTTTCTGCAGTATTAATTAATAAAATACTCAGACTGATCTAATATTAATAAATATTGGATTTTATCTAAAGGCGAGTAGTGTTAGAAACGTAAGGCGAGTTATAGTTTAATAAACTGTTTTGAAGCGATAGTAGATTTATTATCGGATAGAACTAAAATATAATTTCCAGAAGCCAGTTTATCAATTTGGTTGATTTCGACTTCTTGGAAGTTTTCTAAAGTGATATTTTTTTGAATATGATTTTTCCCTGAAGTATCCATGATGCTTAAAACTACATTATACGAATCACTAGTATTAGATTTTAACCATAATTGATCCACGGTTGGATTTGGAAATAATATTATTTGAAGGTCACTATTGATCTTATTATTTGTGGTAGAATTAATTCTTTGCTCAGGATCTATCGAAGTTGACTCTTTCTCAACTGGTTTATTTTTTTTTGGTAAAATTCCTTGTTGAAAGCCGCCTGTAATATGATTGGCTTGTTGAACAGTATTACTAAATACTTCACCGATCGTCCAACTTAATGTAACGCCAGAAGAATTAGATAATACATCACCTGCCGTAGCTAAATTACTTCTAGATATTGTTTGACTTATTAAAATGTGTGTTGAAAAAAGTAGTAATAGGGTAAATGAAAATTTTGATCTCATGATTTGTTGTTTTGGATAACTCTTGAGGTAAACTTCTTGATTATTTTTTTATAAGATATAGGAAAATACTTTTTCATGTGACACACGTTTTTTAGAAATAGTTAATATATATATTGTATTTAGATTTTCATTAAGTTTAATTTTACTGTATATGGTATATAAATTAGAGAGATTTTTATTGAGGAAGGTGTTTTTTTTACATAATCCATTTAAATGACTTTTTAGATAAAATCCTTTGTTTATAAGAACTTTTTGAATTAAAATAAAAGTAAATTGGGCTTGCTTTTGAATAGGCCTTTTTTTTTTAATTTTTGCATGACCTAAAATAATTTAGAACATGAATTCAGCTTTTGTGACTTTTTCTGAGATGGGATTCAGACATATTGCGGATATAAATGCATATGATCACATACTTTTTATCATAGCTTTATGTGCGATATATAAGATAAGTGAGTGGAAAAGGGTTGCTATTTTGGTAACTGCCTTTACTATTGGTCACTCAGTAACCTTAGCTTTAGCGGCCTTAGATATGATTACATTTCCAAAAGATGTGATTGAAATTTTAATTCCAGTTACGATTGTTTTGACTTGTTTGTATAATATTTTTTCGAACTCAAAAGAACCACGACTCAGTAAAATGACTCCACAAAAGATTGCCTACTTGACCAGGCAGCTAATGGTTAATTATTTCTTTGCCTTCTTTTTTGGATTAATTCATGGAATGGGATTTTCCAATTATCTAAAAAGCGTATTGGACGCGGATGAGAGTTTAGTTTGGTTACTTTTTGCTTTTAATGTAGGATTAGAAATTGGGCAGTTAATGATTGTGGCCATTATTTTAGTGATCGCTTATATAGTGATGGATGTTTTGAAAGTGAGGCAACGGACTTGGAATATTATGGTGTCGAGTGTAGTGGGAGTGATGGCTATTGGGTTGATTTTGCAGTTGCTGGGAGAGTAGAATTTACCGCTGACTTGAGCTAACTTTATAGATGACTTTTCGCAGAATTCAATTAGAGGTCAGTGAAAAGTCATCTATAGAGTCAGTACCAGCCTGCGGCAAAAAAAAAACTATTTCACCATCATTCTTTTAACCAAAAACTCATTCGCAGTTTCTATTTTTATAAAATAAATTCCAGCAGCAACCGAAGGGGTTTGCACTTCAAAATTAAAAGCACCTTGCTCCAATTTTTTCTCCAAAACTAACTGTCCGTGGACATTGTATATTTTTAAATCTAGATTTTCCCAAACTGGTTTTTCAAAAAGAATATTAAAGTTCCCATCATTTGGATTTGGAAAAATTCGAATCTCATCATCTTGTAGTAATTCATTTACATTGACCATTGCATCAGGATCAATTTCAATATCGAATCGAGGTGTCCCCAAGAAACCTCCTTCTCCATCTGTAACGGTAAAAGTGAAAGCATCAAACTGATTCGGATCTCCATTATGAACATAAATGACATTGCCAGCATCCAAAGAGCTTTGTCTGAAAATTTCTCCAACATTTACCTCATTTCCCAAAAAGAAAATTTGTCCATGCTGAGGGGCAGAAACTAAAGTATATTCCAATTCCATCGGAGTATTATTATCATCTTGTACCAAAAGAAACTCATCTGTAATCTGCCGACCTTGTGAAGGTGGAACGGGTAATAATTCATTCGTTACTAAATAAGGCGAACTCAAACTTACATCTGAACATAACTCTAAATGGAATTGCGAAATTTTCCCACCATTACCTGCTGTATTGTTAACGAATGTTTTTAAAATCCATACTCCTTCTGCAGGTTCATTATCAAATGCAGAAAGCGGATTTTGTGGTAAAAATAGACTGCCATTATTTGGGGGGCAAACAATTGATTGAGCCGCTTCATCATTCAATCCAAACTCAAAATTTGTAGTAGTCAAACAAATATTAGAAAATAGTACAACTTCTGTTTGTTGAGGACTGATGAGTGAAACATCCAAGTGATTCATATTATTATGATTACCTTTTATTTTGGAAATATTAACATCACTTATGGAGCCTCCAGCAGGAACTGTAATTTTATTTTCTATGGTTGCCTGACCTGTCGAAGGAATTGTTTCAGAAGAATTATTTTCATAAACCTCGCAAGCAAAAACTATCGTATGAAATGACTTCGTCGCTAGGAATTCTTGATCGCCACATTCATTGGATGCACGTACTCTCCAATAATATGGCGTACTAATTTCCAATTGTGTAGAAGGTGAAAAGAAAGTATCGGTAGTAATCAATTGCTCATGAATTGTTGATGGATCGAAAGTCGGACTTCTAGCAATTTGGATAAAATACTGGTCTGCCGATTGCGCATTATGCCAATTAAATTGTTGTAATTCTGGTATTCCAGTTGCACCATCTGCCGGGGTTTCCATTTCCAAATCAGCAAAATTATTTCCAATAGTTCGAATAGTGACCGTTCGATAACTAGTATCTACTCCCATTCCAACAGCTTGAATAGTTATATCAAATGTATCAGAAAGAGTATAGTTACTCATGTCTAAAGTCAACGCATTTCCTTCCGAAGGCAAGGCTGGGTTCGCATTAAAATTTGAAATGATTCCAGTTGGAAGTACGGATGTAATATTATAAGTTATCGGTTCATTAAAGCCTAAAAGAGAATCAGTTACCAGATCAATTGTAACATCAGTAGGCAAGCATATTTCTTGAAAATTCGGTGTTGCAAAATAAGAAAACCCAGGTTGCGAAGGAGGAGCAATTGTGAAATTAGTATTTGAAATGTCAAAGAAAATATTATCAGCTGCTTCTACTCGAACTCTTGCTTGGTTGGTCAAAACATTTGGAACTGAAATAAATGCGCTGCCAGTATTAGGTACATTATCTGTCAAAAGATAGGGATAAGTGTAACCACCATCGACAGAAAGTTTGATGTTTACTCTTTGACAATTCACCACATTATTATCGGTATTTGCCACATCCCAATTTACTTCTAACCATTGACCCACTTCCCAAGTCGTTGCAGTATTTGGATTTAAAACTTCAAATGGTCCCGCAGTTCCCGTCACATCAAAATGCAATTCAGCCCAAGTAATTCCTCCTGCACCTGCATTATTATCTCGCACCGCAACATTAAAAGTTAATCCTCGCTCATAATCTGGGGTATATTCTACATCCGTAAATAGATTGTTATTAATTACATTTTCTATTCTTGGAAAAACCCGAGTAGGTGATGTTGTCGGCAAGTAACTTCTAAAAGTCGGTGCATTCCCCATCGGTGTTCCAAGTGTACTCGTTGGTCCACTATCAAATTGTTCCCAACAATAAGTCAATGCATCTCCATCAACATCACTACCAATCGCAGTCAATTCGAAAGGAGTGCTCATTGGAATATTAAATCCTCCTTCAATAATTTCTATAGATGGGGGAGTATTATTAGTAGGCATTGCTTCCGCACAATCTACTCCACCTGCATCCATAAAGTCAAAAATATTTTGCAAACTGATTCCATGGAAATATGGGTCACTACTAAATTGAACATTGTTCACTCCACATAAACTTGCATATGCCATAATGGTAGATCCACTTCCTGGTTCGAAGGCAGTTCCAGAACTTTCATTTCCGCCACAATTATTAAATGTATGACTTGCCCCAAACTGATGCCCAATCTCATGCGACACATAATCTATATCGAAAAAATCACCAATCGGAGGAAATACACCAGTTACTCCTCTAGCTTTTCCATTAGAACAAACCACTCCCAGACCTGCTAAACCAGCACCTCCTGTGGCGAAGACATGTCCGATGTCATAATTTTCTGAACCAATAATTGTATTGATTGTTGTCGGATTTTGATTCAACATGCTACCAGCACTATTATTTTCAAATGGATCATTTGCTGCATCCAAGAAAATCAATTGGTCATTATCTGCAATTAAAACTAAACGAACTGCAACATCAATTTCGTAGACGGTGTTGATTCGATTAATTGTAGTGACAACAGCAGCCATCACACTAGAAACTGTTCCGCCATGGTAAGCAGAAAACTCCCCAGTTGTACTTACCGCAAGTCTATAAATTCGCAATTCTTCGCCTACAGAAAAAGTCGTTCGGGTAGCAGCTTGCAAAATATCATGATCACCAGCGTGCTCAAACCCACATGCTGGACGAGCAGTTTTTGGAACGTATTTATATTTTTTATAAAAACTAATATAGTGATCGCCCGCAGGATCAATCAAAAATGCCCCATTGGCAGATCGTAAAAATGCATGGAAATTATTAGCATTAAAATCCATTCGACCTACTGCTGTTGGATCATCCACACCTTGCAAGGTGAAGGTTTTTATTTCGGGAAATTTATCAGCGAGACCTTGTTCCATCATTGGAGATTTGGCTACTTCAAAATTTTGTATCGTTCCATCAGGCATCGGCAAAGCAAGAATCAATGGATTATTTTTGGCACCTTCGGTAAATTCCATTGGTACATTTTCTAAATAATTTTTTAATTCCGTAAAATCTAAATTGATCACACGGTACTCGCTAGGCAAAGGATTAAAGTTCTCCTCATGCAAATTAGTAATGGAATTTTTGGAAACATCTGACCAAGGATTTTGACCAAATAAATTTAGGCTGATGAAAAGAAGAAGTAGAGTTGTTCGCATTTTGAGTTGTTTTATTAACATTTGAGGTGTGGATGAAAAAAGTCGCTGCGCTCTTTTTTTAAGGTTAAGTGCCGGATCATAAATATGTATAAGTAAAACTTTAGAATTATTTTTTTCTCTGATGAGGCAAAAAGCGCAGTCATAGCCTACGTTA
>CAYGRM010000254.1:0-9875 GCA_964352225.1 uncultured Saprospiraceae bacterium
CATTAAAGATGTTGCCATAAGTGATCAATCCATCGTTTCGATTACCAATAGTTTTAATAAACTAAATTGGGAAGGAGTGGAAGGACCACAAGATTTACAAATTTTCAGTATTTATGCTGGTGATCATTTTAAAGACTTTTTTGGATTGGAAATGAAAAACGGACGGTGGTTCAATCCCTCTGCAAAGCTAGATTCTACTTCATTTATTATTAATGAATCAGCAGCAAAAGCAATGGGTTTAGAAAACCCTGTTGGCAAATGGATTGACTTTTGGGGAGAGCGTGGAACGATTGTAGGACTGGCAAAAGACTTTCATTTTCAGTCACTTCATATGGAAATCAAACCACTCATTTTTATTCAAAGAACAGATTGGTTTCCAACGATGTATGTCAAAACTACTGGCGAAAATATTACTCAAGCAATCGCTGCTACTGAAAAAATTTTCAAACAACATTCTCCGAATGAAGTTTTTCAATATGAATTTTTAGATGAGACATTTAATGATCTATACAAATCTGAAATGAAAACTGGAAGTATGTTTTTCCTTTTTTCTCTGATTGCGATCCTCCTTTCCTGCCTGGGTATTTTTGGTTTGGCAACGTATACCGCTGAGCGAAGATTTAAAGAAATCGGCATTCGGAAAGTGCTTGGTGCATCTGCGTTGAGTATTATCAATTTGCTTTCTAAGGATTTTTTAAAACTCGTTTTCGTTGCCTTAATGATTGCCATTCCCCTTGCTTGGTATTTTATGAAAAACTGGTTAAATAATTTTGCTTTTCGTGTAAATTTAGATTGGTGGGTATTTGCCATAGCTGGTTTTATGGCGATTGTAATTGCATTGTTAACGGTTGGTTTTCAATCTGCAAGAGCTGCAATGTCTAATCCTGTCGAAAGTATTCGATCAGAGTAAATTTATTTTTTCAACAAAAAAATAACCACTATGCTTAAACATAACTTAAAAATCGCTTGGCGACAACTACTCAAAAATCGACTCGTCTCTGGAATCAACATTTTAGGTTTAGCGCTTGGATTGACCGTTGGGATTTTTATCCTGATGTATGTTCAACATGAAAATAGTTACGACCAATGGATTCCTGAAAAAGAAAATATCTATCGCGTTTTTCGACCATATGCCAATGGAACTAAAGGAAATTTATCAACACCAAGTCCTTTGGCTCAAGCCCTTCAAGAAGAAGTTCCTGGAGTCGTAGCAGCTTCACTTGTGAGTGGAGGTCAAGACATTTTAGTCGAATGGAAAAATGAACAGTACTCGATTCAAAATGCGAAAATGGTGGACAGTACTTTTTTCCAAACCTTCCCTCTGGAATTCGAACATGGCAATAAAAAATCTCTTTTGGAAAAAATGGATTTGGCGATCTTAAGTTTTGCAACTGCGCAAAGAATTTTTGGTTCGCAAAATCCAGTTGGTGAAAACATTCTCTTCGAAAATTCAAAGCAACTAGAAATCGCAGGAGTCTTACCTCAACCAAAAGGACCATCACATTTGGAAACAGATATTTATGTGATTGAGAAAAGAGAACAAGGATATTGGACGGGCGGTGGAGGTCATACGTATGTTCGTTTAAGTCCATCCGTAAAAATTAAATCAGTAGAAGATGCGCTGTACCAAGTTGCCAAAAGAGAAATCACTTTAGAGTTTATCGAAGATGGCGATGAGGTTTCTGAATCTGATTTTCCAAAATGGAAATTACAACCGATTACAGAAATTCACATGGGGTCAGAGTGGATGGGAGCAACAAGTGCAAGTTCAGGTAGTCCATGGCAAATGGGTTTAATGATCTTAATTGGACTTTTGATTTTGGAATTGGCAGCAATAAATTATATCAATTTAGCGACCGCGCAAATGAGTACTCGTGCTAAGGAAGTTGGGATTCGAAATATTGCTGGCGCAACTCGTACTCAATTGATTCGACAATTTTTATCAGAAGCATTTTTGGTTACTTTTTGCGCTTTGCTATTAGCCTTTATTTTTTCAAATATATTTTTGCCCTATTTTAATGAAGTGGTTAGTCGCCCCATTCAATTTAGTGATTTGTTGGATGGACAAACTATGCTTTTAATTATCGGAATGACTTTGTTAACAGGGTTAGTTACAGGACTATTTCCTGCATTTTATTTAGCCCGTATTCAACCTTCCGAGAGTTTGAAAAATCAAGTTTTTAAAAATAAAAAAACAGGAGCTTATCGAAGTGCCTTGATTGTTACTCAATTTTCGATGTCGATCGGTTTGGTTTTATTTGTTACTTTGGTTTGGCAGCAAGTTGATTTTATGATGAAAAAAGACTTGGGTTTTGAGAAAGAACAGATTGCAGTTTTTAGAATTAATCAAGAAGAAAATGTTGATGTTTTTCAATCGAAAAAAAACGAGCTTTTACAGATTCCTGGAGTTGCCAGCGTATCTCAAATCTCTCGTCATCCAGGAAGTCGAGTATCTAATTATACCATGAAAATTGAAGGCATCGAAAAAGGAAAACCAGTCAATATGCTTTTCGGAGATTTGGATTGGAATTCGACATTTGAAATTTCCTTGAAGCAAGGGCGTTTTTTTTCTAATGAATATCCTACAGATACCTCTTCCTCATTTGTGGTGAATGAATCATTCGTTGAAAAGTTTGGTTTGGAAAATCCAATCGGTCATCGGATGAAGTTTTTAGGGGACAAAAATTATAGTACAATTATTGGCGTGACCGAGGATTTTCATTATCGAGGGTTGCAATCTAAAATTGCTCCCGTCGCCATTTGTGCCCGAATGAATGAAGCTTGGATGGGAGGAGTTGCAGTTCGATTTGAAGCGAAAGAAATAGGAAGTTCATTGACCGCAGTTTCTGATTTTTGGCAAAAAATGGAACCTGTATTTCCTGTAACATTTAGTTTTTTGGATGATGAATTTGCCAAGCAGTATCAGTCGTATACACACTTTGGGAAACGATTAACTTATGCTACGATTCTTTGTTTGTTTCTTGCCTTGATCGGGTTATTTGGATTAACTGTTTTTACGATCCAAAGAAAAACGAAAGAGATTGGGATTCGAAAAGTGCTCGGTGCATCAGCGGCAAATATTGTTGGATTGTTAAGCAAAGACTTTTTGAAATTGGTGGGAATTGCATTTTTTATTGCGGCTCCAATTGCTTGGTATTTTGTGAATGGATGGTTGGAAAATTTTGCTTATCGATTAGGCATTCAATGGTGGGTATTTTTGTTGGTAGGAATTTTTGCGATTGGGATTGCACTTTTGACGGTTGGACTTCAATCGCTCAAAGCGGCAATGGCTGATCCTGTGAATAGTATTCGATCAGATTGATTTATTCTTACCGGATAGGCACATAGTAAGTTAGGTATCGGATACCCTCAAGGTCTAACAACACCCATAAGTAGAATTTAATTGAACGCAAAGACACGGAGACGCAGAGAATCTCTGCGTTCAATCCTTCAAAAACTTATGGGATATCGTTAGACCTTCATGGTACCCGATACCTGTGATAAAATCAAATACTACTATTTAAAATCAATTGATAATAAAACGCAATCATCGTTTTATAATTTTCAATACTGATGCGTTCATCAATTCCATGAATCCTTTTCAAATCATCATTAGTTAATTGCACCGGCATAAACCGATAAATATTCTCACTCACCGGTTCATAAAATCTACTATCTGTTCCTGCAATAACCAAACTAGGAGCGATTATACTTTGAGGGAAGACCTCTTTCGTCGTTTTTTGCAAAGCGTTAAAACCAAAAGAAGAGGAACTCGAAATCTTCGAAGGTTCGCTAGCAAAAGAAGCACCTATTCGAGATACCTTTACTCGCTCATCGTCAATAGTTTCGTTCAAATAATCAATCACCGTTTCGCTCGTCTGGCCAGGAATAATTCTAAAATTTATTGTTGCTGAAACATTGGTTGGCAATACATTATCTTTCACGCCACCTTCAATCATAGTAGGAGCAATGGTAGTTCGAATCATCGCATTGGAGGAAGCAGATTTTTCAAACTGAGATTTTAAGACTCCTTCAAATAACCAGAGGTTGGCAAAAATAGCTTTGTTTGGCAACGTCATTTCAGGGCCAATGTGGTCAAATAATTCTTGTGCATTTTTGGAAATAGAAGGAGGAAATGGATTGTCCTGCAATGTCGCTAAAGCATGACTCAAAATACCAATGGCAGTTTCAGGCGGAGGCATGGAAGAGTGTCCCCCATGTTCTAAATCGACTGCTAACTTCAAGGTACAATATCCTTTTTCCGCAGTTCCAATCAAAGCCAACGGTTGCGTTAATCCTGGAATTGCATTTTCCACAATTAAAGAACCTTCATCTAGGACATATTCAAAATTTATTTTTTTCTGCAAAAAATATTCAACGATAGCTTGCGCTCCATTTTTCCCTCCAACTTCTTCATCATGTCCAAAGGCAAAATAAATAGTTCGCTGCGGTTCGTAATTTTCTTTAAGTAAAATTTCAGCAGTTTCGAGAATCCCCATGGCACTTACTTTGTCATCGAGTGTGCCTCTTCCCCAAATAAAATTATCTTTGACCTTGCCGCTGTACGGAGGTTCAGTCCATCGTGCTTGACTTTCTTTTTCCACAGGAACTACATCGAGATGAGCCATCAAAAGGTATGGTTTCAAATTTGGATTCCGCCCTTGCCATTTATAAATTCGACTGAATTGATTGATCGTCGTTTTTTCCAAAAGAGAATCGACCAATGGCAGAATGGAATCAACATAAGCATGATATTCAACGAAGGCAGCAGTATCGACATGTGTGGAATAAGAAGTAGTTGCGATTTTTGTAACATTAGAAAGTCGTTTGACCACATCGTCACTTACTTTTATTTTTTCAACTGCGGAAACTGCAATTTGTTTCGAAGAGTAGCTAACGGTATTGATAATGATGATGGCAATAATGATCAAAAGTACAGAAAGAAAGAGGCGGCGGAATAATCTTTTAAGTTTTCTCATTTGTAGTGTTTAAGAGTGTTTCGTTTTTTTTACAAAAGTAAATTAAATCGGATTGATTCAAGTTTATTTTTTTAGAAAAAACACATATTATAATGTTTAATAAAAAATCATTCCGAAATGAAGGTTTGTGGTTTTTCGTTTGTTAAAAATGCGGTAAAATATGACTATCCAATCGCGGAAGCGATTCAGTCTATTTTGCCTGTTTGTGATCAAGTAGTGGTTGCAGTTGGGAAATCGGAAGATGATACTTTGCAGTTAATTCAAGGCATTGATTCTGATAAAATAAAAATTATCGAAACTGTTTGGGATGAAAATCTACGAGCAGGCGGAGCAGTTTTGGCGGAGGAAACGGACAAAGCTTTTGCAGCGATTGGCAAAGAGTTCGATTGGTGTTTTTACATTCAAGGTGATGAAGTGGTGCATGAAAAATACCACGATGAAATTAAAAAGCAAATGCAATTCCATTTAGAAAATAAAAATGTAGAAGCATTGTTATTTCGTTATCAGCATTTTTATGGTTCGTATGATTTTGTCGGAGATTCTCGAAAATGGTATCGACGAGAAGTTCGAATTATTCGAAATGATAAAAGTATTCATTCGTGGAAAGACGCTCAAGGTTTTCGAAAAAATGGAAAGAAATTAAGAGTGAAATTAATCGATGCCGAGATTTTTCATTACGGTTGGGTGAAGCATCCCAAGCATCAGCAATTGAAGCAAAAGAATTTTAATAAGTTGTGGCATTCCGATGATTGGGTCGCCGAAAAAATTCCTGATGTTGACGCTTTTGATTATTCGGAAATTGATGCTTTGAAAAAATTTGATGGAACGCATCCCAAAGTGATGCAAGAAAGAATTGAGAAAGTAAATTGGGACTTTTCATTTGATCCAACGAAAAAGAAAATGAGTTGGAAGAATTATTTTTTGAAAAAAATTGAAGATTGGACTGGAGTTAGGATTGGAGAATACAGGAATTATAGGTTGTAATTTTTTAGGGTGAGAGAAAGTACGTGGTTTTTATTTTTATAAAAACCACGTACGAATAATTTAAGCTCTCATCATTCTTGACCAACCAAATCGAAAGACAATCAGGAGGACAATTAATAGTAAAAAGAAATACCCAATCGGCATATAGGAGAAGATGATGATTCGAGTTTTTTCCAAAAACCACATCGTGGTAAATAAAACTAAAATCATCGTCGCCATCCCTGAGAGTTTTCCAAATCCAGGAATTCGATCTAAACTTACAAAGCTACGAATGAGTAACAAGGTAGCAATCATGGATATGATCGGAAGGATTTGGGTGAAAATATTGAGATCCAAAATGCTTCCTCGCTCAAATAAAAACTTGTATACGTTGAGTGTAATGGCAAAAATGCCAGGTACGCAAACCAAGTAAATCAAAGTGGAATAAAGATATTTCCAAGGAGAAAGATGTCCTTCATTTTTGCCCATAAAACCTGCAAGCAAGGCAGTTATTGGGATCAAGGTAAAATATAAAATAACGTAAAATGAGTTCTCTCCCAGTAGCGTAAAAAATTCTCCTAGTGTCATAATCTTTTTTTTTAAGGATGTTTATTCGGTTTGTTAGTGAAATTTTTACAAAAACAAAGCCAATGATATGTTTAAAATTGGTTATTTGTTAGTCACAATATTAGCCTATTTTTTCCTTTTTCCAAAACAGTAAATACCTCAATATTTACAGGAAGTACTGGGTCTGTAAGTCCGTTTTTTTTAATTAATAAAACACCTTACAAAGTTTAAAAACTATAGAACCGTTTAGTGGTAAAAAATAAAAAGGGGTTTATTTTATTTCGAAAGTCTTTTTATTTTTTCCAATTCCAGTTAGTTTTAAAGTTTTCCATGACTTAGGAATAGTTGTTTTTAATTGTATAATTCCATCATCAGTAATATCTAAGCCACCAAAACCTGCAAGGACAGCTTGCAACATGCCACCTGCACCAGTCGCAAAATAGGGATTGGTTCCGCCGGCAGTTTCTGAAATTACACCGAATGGAGGGACTTCGTTTGGTTTATAACTTTCGGAAAAAATATCAACCGCTTTTTGAGTTTGCCCCAGTCGTTGGTACAAAATGCAAAGAATTGAATTTCCCATGGCAGGGCCTTCGGGCGACATTCGAGGTGTGTAATATTCGAGGTCTTTTAAAATATCTTCTTGCTTTGAGATGATCTTCATGGGGTAGGCCAAGAGGTTCACATCTGCTTGTTTGATCATCGCCCCATCGTACGTTGAATTTTCACGAGTTACTCCATCGGGAAATTTTAAAATTGGAATATTCTCTGCCACGTGAGCCCAATCTGGATTTGGGATAAGTCCTAACTCTCTGGCGGCATCGGTTGCAAAATTCAAAGAAGTAATCGCCATTCCATTGGTGTAAGCATTATTATCAATATTCTCTTCCCACTCGTTTGCGCCAATCACATTATTGATGTCATAACGACCTTGGCCGTTTCGTTCCACACGACTTATCCAAAAATCAGCGACTTCTTTAATCACGGGATAGCCTCGTTCACGTAACCAACTTTTATCTTTAGTCACTTGGTAATATTTCCAATGCGCCCAAGCAATATCTCCAGAGATGTGATGTTGGAATGGACCAGTCAATGCCCAAACAGGAGTATCCTCCGAACCATCTCCAGCTGATTCCCAAGGGAACATTGCACCATCATATCCATGTGAAAAAGCATTTTGTCGAGCAGCATCTAGACGTTCGTAGCGATAGTCTAACAATGACTTTGCAATTTCAGGTTGCAGCATTAGTAAAGGCGGATACATCCAAATTTCCGTATCCCAAAAAATGTGTCCATTGTAGCCTAAACCAGATAATCCCATTGGTGATAAACTATAAGCGGTTCCTTTTCGAGCGAAGGAATATAGATGATAAATGGCAGAACGAACATCTCTTTGCACATTGACATCTCCTTCGATGATAATATCACTTTCCCACAATTTTTCCCAAGCTTGGGTGTGTCGTTTCATCAATCGATCACGACCTTCAAGCATGGCAAAAATAGTTAAACGTTCCGCTTCATTGTGTGGATCTTCATAATGTTCGGTGGAAGTTGCAGAAGCGACAATACTAAATTTATAGGTTTCACCTGCTTTTAGTTTTTTATAAAATTTAGCTAGATGCATATTGTAATCCCAATCTTCGTGAACCACATCAGGCTCTGATCCATGTTTTTCTTCAAATATAAAACTGTTAGATGCTGCGACAATATGTTTGCCGGAAGGGCTTTTTCCCACAGAAGTCATCAACGGAATTTTGACATGAGGACGGTCAATTTCTGCATAATAATTTCGCACATCATTCAAATGATTGGGTGCTTCGATTACGCTCATTGGAGTGATTTCACAATCTTGTTGAGCGGTAATTTCTACATTAATCAAGGCAGTATAAGGTAGGTGACGAAGCGACATCATTTCATGGCGAACACTTACCTTTTTCCCCACTTCAAATGTGGTGGTGAGTGTCGCTTTTTTCATGTCCAAAGTTTGAGTGAAATTGGAAATATCACCTCGACCAACTCGCCGACGATCTACATCCAAATTCATATTGACATGATTGAATGATTTTAAAATATTAGAAACTCGACCTCGCTGATAGTAATCGTAAACACCATTTAAGACGACATCCGTTACCTTCATCGGTTCGGGTGAAGAAACAATTCCGACCATTCCATTGGCAACGGTCACTCCAAAATAATTATTAGGATCAATGTCTTTGGCCTGAATGTGCCATGGAGAGTTGCTGAGGTCTTGTGCTTGGATTTGTAGGACAAAAATACAAATTAGGAATGCGAGGAATTTTCTCATAGTAGATTTTGATTTTTTTGAAAAAATAAAAACTAAATATAGAAAATTCCTCGTCTGACTTTTTAATTTTTTAGAAAAAAACTAGGCGTGTCGACTTCGTAGCACCTCAATGACATCTTCTAAGTTTTTATTTTTAGCTGCCAATAAAACTAAATAGTGATACATCAAGTCCGCAGCCTCTCCCAAAAATAAATCATCATTATCATCCTTTGCTTCGATAACTATTTCCACAGCTTCTTCTCCTACTTTTTGAGCAATTTTATTAATTCCTTTTTGGAAAAGGGAAGAGGTGTAAGATTTATCGGAAGGGTTGTTTTTTCGATTTTGAATTACTTTTTCTAAGTGAAATAAAAATGCATCCCCTTCATTTTTTTCATCAAAACAAGTATCGGAACCTGTGTGGCAAACCGCCCCCACAGGGTCAACTTTGATCAAAAGGGTATCGTTGTCACAATCGACAGTAATATTTTTTACATTTAAAAAATTACCAGAAGTTTCGCCTTTTGTCCACAATCGATTTTTGGTTCGAGAAAAAAAAGTAACTCGGTTTTCTGCTTGAGTTTTTTCTAATGCTGCTTCATTCATGTAACCAAGCATGAGTACTTTTCGGGTGGCTTCATCTTGAATGATGCAAGGCATTAATCCATTTACTTTTTTGAAATCTAAATTTTCTATCATTTTTTTATTTTTTTGATGGAACACGGATGCGGCGGATTGAGCAGGTTTACACGGATTTTCCCCATTATATAGTCATCGTCAAATCCGCTAAAATCCGCTCGATCCGCGGTATCCGTGTTCCATCATATCCTTACTGAAATTTTTTTCTCGTTTAAATATTTTTTCAAATCCATAATCTCAATTTCCTTAAAATGGAAAATACTCGCTGCGAGTCCTGCATCTGCTTTTCCTTTGGTGAATACATCATAAAAATGCTCCATCGAACCAGCACCTCCTGATGCGATAATTGGAATGGATAATTCAGATGACATTTTTGCAAGCATCTTATTTTCGAATCCTTGCTTGGTTCCATCGTGATTCATGGAGGTAAATAGAATTTCGCC